>JAYUGZ010000299.1:0-4892 GCA_043767465.1 Cyanobacteriota bacterium | reverse complement strand
CAGTCAGCAAGTAACCTATTATGAGATAAATATTAATTTATTTTTCATTTTTTCTTAACAAAAACTACAGATATCGGAGTTGCCAAAAGCGAGGAATCGGCATGGAGTTTGTATTTCGAGTTGCAGCGCGATCGAGGAAACCTGCGATCCCCAAATCCGGTTGATACAAATCACAAATCAAGACCCAATAGATCACATTTACTCACGTATTTGAATCACATAAATATTGGAAAAATCAGTCAATACTGTCAAAAGTAAGTTCAAGAAAAAACATCATGATGACGCAAACGTTTTTACCTCAATTTACTATTGCAGAGTTAGTCTTTCAGGTATATCACTCCGGTCTGCTAACCCCCACTCACCGACAACAGCTCAAGACAGCCCTGTTAAATGACTGTCTTACCGAAGAAGATCAAACAGCCATCAACCGTTTGCTCCACGCCGTTCGCCGAGGCTGGCTGAAAGTGGTAGATTAAACTCAAGTACAAAATTTTTCGCCGCTCCTCATTAAATGCACTGTCACCTACCTAAAGGCAGAATTAAATCCCCTTAAAAAATCAAGAATTAAGCCAATGTAGGGTGCGCAGCCGGCACCCTGCGATTTTAAATTTTGTTTTGCCAGCTTATTTACTCAGAAATTTTGCCGTCAGGCATCATCGCCTCTCTCAGATTCGCCTCCTGCAAATTTGTCCCGCGCAAAGAAGCTTGATGCAAGTTTGCTCCCCGGAGATTTGCTCCCTTAAGAGAAACTCCGCTCAAATCCGCTAGATGAAGATTGGCACAGCTCAAGTTAACTCCGCTTAAATCGGCTCCCTTCAAATCCGCTTTTTCGAGATTGGCTTCTGTCAAATTTGCCCAACTCAGATTTGCTTGAGTGAGGTTAGCATGGCTGAGGTCTGCTTGTGTTAAGTTGGCGTCGGTTAAATTTGCTTTGCTAAGGTTGATTCCGCAAAGTTTGACCTCTGTCAAGTTGGCACCTTGCAAGTTAGCGTTAACTGCATAAACTTGGATCAAAATTGCCCGCTGGAGGTTGGCATCTTTCATGTCTGCACCCCTGAGACTCGCCCCGGTTAAATCGGCCCCGCTGAGTACGGCACTCCGCAAGATGGCTCCGCTCAAATTGGCTCCCATCGCCTCGCATTCGCCGAAATTAGCCGACATGAGGTTGGCTTGAGAGAGGTTGGCTTGGCGGATATCTGCTTGATAGAGATTGGCTCTGTAGAGCGTGATGCCGATCGAATTTGCACCTGTTAAATTAGCCCCAGTCAGGTCAATATCGCGTAAATTTATCCTTGACATATTGACACCGGCCAAGTCTACTTTGTGAAAAACCCGTTCTCCGGCTGCATACCGCGTCAGAAGTTCCTCTGCATTCATGTCATTTTCCCCAAAATATTGAATAATATGTTTGATATTTCAATAATATTAGGCATGAGCGACCTTTACATTTCTTGGTCTGAGTACCATCGCAAAATTGAGGATTTGGCTGTAAAAATTGACGAATCTCACTGGAAATTCGATCGCATTGTCTGTCTGGCGAGGGGAGGGCTGCGCGTCGGCGATACTCTGTCGCGGATTTTTGACAAGCCTCTGGCGATTTTAGCGGCCTCGTCCTATGGTGGGGCCGAGGGAAAAGTCCGGCGGGCGATCGAATTTGCGGCTAATTTGACAATGGTGGGCGATAATTTGGGCAGCCACATTCTGCTAGTTGACGATTTAGTAGATTCTGGAATTAGTTTGGAGCAAGGTATCGTTTGGCTAAAGAAGCGCTACGGCGAGGATATTCAGGAAATTCGGACTGCTGTGCTTTGGTACAAGGCTTGCTCTGTTGCGAAACCGGATTATTATGTAGATTATTTGGCGGATAATCCCTGGATTCATCAACCTTTTGAAATATACGAAAAGATGAGTGCGGCTGATGAAAGCTCTGCCAGTGGGGAGTTAGTGTTTAATACAAAGTAAAGAGGGCGGGTTTCTGTAGATATCGGGTGAAAGTCAAAGATTGTGGGTGAAACCAGCCCCTAGGAGTCTTTGGTTTGTAGTTGCTCTTTTACCCAAGCTCGAAATGCTCTGATTGTCGGGCTTCTACCTTGGGTGTTGCTGCGATCGACATATTGAGGAATTACATCAATAATGGGAAAGTCGGGGAAATTTTGGCTGGTATCAGACTCAATATATTTTCCGTCTTGAAGCAGATAGATTTTCAGGATTCGCCCGTCATATCTCCAAAGTTCCGGCACTTTCAAAGCTTGATAGCTGCTCAAACTGGTTTGTGAAGAGTTGTCAATCTCGATCGCCAAATCGGGAGGCGGATCTACTGTTAAATCTATTCTATCCTTACCTCGAATAGCAGCTTCATTCTGAATGTAGAAACAATCATCAGGTTCTACGCCGCTTTGCATCTCTTTGCTTTTGAAGGTAGTAGAACCTAAAACATCACAATCAATATTAAGTTCTTCCAGCAGCACGTTGACAAAGTATCCAATCAATGATTTAGCTTTTTCATGTTTTGGTAGTAGCCTCCTGATTTCCAGTGTTTCTTTGTAATAAGTAAGTCGCAGTGCGTAACCTTCCCCTAACTCGTCTAGGATAGCTTCGTACATTTCCCAGCTAACGTTTTGTAACTTTATTTTATTGCCAGGTGGGACAATAAGTTGATTTAGCTCAAATACTGTGGGTTTGGTTTCTGTTTGCATCGGTTGCTTCCAGGAATGGGACTCATAGCTATATTTTATCAAGAGATTCATGAACAATAGAAGACGGCGGTTGAAACCGCGCCTACAAAAACGAAGTCCGCCTCCGCGGACTGAAGAGAATAAATGAATAAAACAACGTAATTTTTACCATCTTATCTTCAACCCGCGTCGGCGGGTTTTGTTTGTATAGACGCGGTTTCAACCGCCGCCTGCATCTAAGAATTAGCGAACCGAAAGAATCCGATCGCCCAATTCGACACTTTCTGCCAAAACTTCCTGCCGCGCCCACTTATCAGCAGCCAGAATATCATCCAAAGCCGGACTTTCACAATTATCAGCTTGATGTTTGTCGCACGCCTTCTCAATCAACTTCGGAATATCCAAAAACCGAATTTTCTCATCCAAAAATAGCGCTACCGCCTGTTCATTGGCCGCATTCAGCACCGCAGGCATCGAACCGCCCGCACGTCCCGCCGCATAAGCCAACTGCATACAAGGATACTTTTCGTGGTCTGGTTCTCGGAAAGTCAAATCCCCAGCTTTTACCAAATCTAGTCGTGGCCAATCAGTCTGAATTCGCTCCGGCCAAGACAAAGCGTAAAGCAGTGGCAACCGCATATCTGGCCAACCCAATTGTGCCAAAACAGACGTATCTTGCAGCTCAATTAATGAGTGAATTATGCTCTGGGGATGGATGACAATATCAATGTCGTCATAATCCATCCCGAACAAGTAATGAGCCTCAATTACTTCTAATCCTTTATTCATCAAAGTAGCAGAATCAATGGTGATTTTCTGCCCCATCGACCAATTCGGATGTTTTAAGGCATCGGCGACTGTTACTCCTGCTAATTTGTCGATCGGCAAATCTCGAAAAGAACCACCCGAAGCTGTGAGAATAATTCGGCGTAAACCTCCATCTGGTATACCTTGGAGGCACTGAAAAATTGCCGAATGTTCCGAGTCAGCCGGCAATATTCTAACGCCGTATTTTTCGACTAAGGGGTTGACAACGGGGCCGCCTGCGATTAATGTTTCTTTATTGGCTAAGGCAATATCTTTGCCTGCTTCAATAGCTGCAATTGTTGGCAGCAAACCAGCACAGCCAACTATGCCCGTGACGACGGCTTCAGCATCGCCGTATTTGGCAACTTCGACAACGCCTGACTCGCCAGCAAGTAAAATAGGTTGAGGGTCGATATCTGCGATCGCCTCCTGTAATTCCTGTAATTTATCTTCGTCGCAAATCGCAACAATTTCTGGTCGAAACTGTCGAATTTGCTGCGCCAGCAAGGTTACATTTCGTCCTGCGGTTAACCCGACTATCCGAAACTGTTCCGGGTATTGAGCTACAATATCCAGAGTCTGAGTGCCAATGGAGCCTGTGGAGCCGAGAAGAGTTATTGCTTTCACAATTTTTTAAGGTTTTATGGATTATTCTAATATTACGATTACTGGAACTCAAATTAGTAAAAGTTTGCCCGAATAAATTCTAATCAGCAACACAAGCGCACACTACATAGGTAAAGTGCGCGGCGGGAGCGCACCCTATATCTAGGCTAAATCCTTCTTCCTTCTCTTTTAGATAATTAAAGCCTTCTTCCTGATTCCATCCATCCGTGACATCCGTTAAATCCGTTGCCGAACTTTCTTCTGCTAGTGTCAGCTTTTATGCAAAACTCCTCTGAAAATTTTACAATCTCCGGCGAGGAAAGTCGCAGCGTACTTACGGACAAAGCACCCGCAGCTCAATTGTTCCCGCCACCGAGTATAGTTTGGATGGCGGGGGCGGCGGCTGCGATTTTCTTTTTGTGCAGTAGTTTGCGGCACGCTTTGTTTCAATCAACCGCTTGGGATTTAGGAATTTTCGACCAAGTTATCTATTTAATTAGCCAGGGAAAGCCACCGATTTCGTCATTTTTGGGCTTTCACATTATGGGCGATCACGCAAGTTGGATTTTCTATATTTTAGCATTATTCTACAAAATCTATCCCGATGTTCACTGGCTTTTAGCGGTGCAAGCTGTGGCTTTAGCTGTCGGTGCTTTGCCTGTTTGGATCTTGGCTAATTTGGCGGGTTTGAATCACCAAAAATCGGTGGCGATGGCAGCGGTTTACTTGCTTTATCCGGTGGTTTTTAACATTAATTTGTTTGATTTTCACCCGGAAGTTATTGCTTTACCCGCTATTTTATGG
>JAYUGZ010000298.1:0-4892 GCA_043767465.1 Cyanobacteriota bacterium | reverse complement strand
GCGATTTAATTCTGCGGTTGCTGCTGACAGCACCGCCGACTGTTGGAGGTTATCTAAAATCTCTGCTTTGAAGGATTGCAATTTGCGCTTTTCTGTGTCGTAAAAGCGGCGAATTGATTGCAGAACTTCTAAAAATCCGGGGCGTCCGTAGCGCGGATTTACGGGGAAATAAGTGCCGCCGTAGAAGGGTACTCGCTCGTCTGGGGTGAGAAAAACGTTGAGTGGCCAGCCGCCTTGGCCTGTCATCATTTGCAAGGTTTGCATATAAATGCTGTCGATGTCCGGGCGTTCTTCGCGATCGACTTTTATCGATATAAAGTGCGAATTCATGTATTCGGCGATCGCGCGATCGGAAAATGCTTCCCCTTCCATCACTGTACACCAGTGGCAGCTAGAGTAGCCAATTGACAGGAAAATCGGCTTATTTTGGCTCTGGGCGGTTGCTAAGGCTTCGTCGCACCAGGGCCACCAGTCGATCGGGTTTTCGCTGTGTTTCCGCAGGTAAAGGCTTTGGGATTGAGCAAGACGGTTGACCATAATCAAATATAATTTAACTCGTGCTGAGTAAGCTTGTCAGTTCTTTAGCAGTTTAGCGCGGACTGTTTTAGTTGAGTTGTTGGCGACAATCATGTTTTAATATTATCACTGCTTATCTCAATATAAAATGAATTTATTCTCCCGGAGACTCTTCAATATACGGCTCGGACAATTTTTGCTGAGTGCAGCAGTTCCTCCTGCTATTCTCAAACAGTGTCAATCCGAACCATCGCAGCAAGCCGAACCCTCGAACCAACCTGTATTAAAAACTAATTCTAACAAAGTTTCGACCAAAAAAGTAGTTCCCGAAGTAGAATTATTCGTGCCAACTTTTTTAGGAAACGATCAGCGCAGATTTTACGGTCGAGGTGTGCCGAAAAGTTTGAAGTTGATCAGCAAATTTGAGCTAGGAAGCGGACGGACTTTTCTGGGGAGACAATCGCAAATTTGGAGTGGCGCGGGTTGGACTGGACAGCCCACAATTACCCGAGACCGAGACAAAACTTATTTAATTATAGGTTCTTTCGACCACTATTTGCACAAAATAGATATGGCGACCAATAAAGAAGTTTGGCGCTATGAATTTGATGATATCATTAAAGGAAGTTCAACAATTTATATCGACAAAACAGCCAGTGCCGAAAATAGAATTGTGATTTTGCAAGGCAGCCGCAGCGGCGGTGGTGGCAAAAATGTTGTGCCGAGTTTTCGGGCAGTGTCTTTTAGAACTGGCAAGGAACTGTGGAAGTTGGACATCAGGAGAACGCCCAGCTACAGTCAGGATAATGACAGCAGCCCTTTGTATCTGGGCGATGGCGTTTTGTTCAATGCGGGGGAAAATGCGATCGGCTATTTTCTCAATAGTTCTGCCAGCAAAGCCAAAGTCAAACAAGGAATTAAGCAACCACAAATATTGTCGGAAGTCCAGCTTTATGCGCCGGGAGATATCAGCAAGCACGGCGGCAACTTGGTAGCAGAATCATCGCCATCCAGGCTGAAAGATAGACTATTTATTGCTGCTGGTTCGGGTCATATTTACGGTATCAGCATTAAAACTAAAAAAATAGTCTGGGATTTTTATACTGGTTCAGATATCGACGGAAGTGCTGTAGTTTCTAAATCTGGAAAACTGTTTTGTGCCATTGAAAAACAATACATTGCGGGTAACGGCGGCGTCCTCAAACTAAATCCGAAGAAAGAACCGAATGCCAGCGTTGAATGGTTTTTGCCTACCGGAAATCGCCGACTTTCTAGTTGGGAAGGCGGGATAATCGGCTCTGTAGCGTTGAATGATGAGTACAATCCAGGGGACTTTCCAGCGCTATTTGCCACAAATGCGATCGATGGCAACTTATACATCGGTTCCCAAGATATGATGACAGGCAAAAAGAATTTTGTACCTTGGCGAAATCAGTCTTACGATACTCCGGTAATAGTGTTTAAGAAAGAGATTGGTTCTTCGATTTCAACTCCGATATTTACCGATGGCAATAAACTAATCAGTGCGGGATACAACGGTATTTATTTGTTTGAGTTGAAGTGGGAACAAGCGAAGTCTGGGGATAAGAATGCTTTAAAAAATGCTAAAGGCGAGTTTTACCGTTTGAAAGTAAAAGAATCGGGGAGATTTAAACCGGGTTTATCCTTTGAGGCGACACCTGTAGTTTGGGACGGAATTGTGAGGATTTGCGCGAGAGACGGCTGGATGTATACTTTGGGTTAAAATCAAGGTTTGTAGTGAGGACTTTAGTCCGCATTTTCCAGGTGTTGAAATCCGCCAATGTCAACACCTGCCGTTTAACTGCACTTATCTCTATCATAGAAAGGATGTCAGGAATTATAGGAAACTTGTTATATGGCGACCAATGACAGTCAAATAAGTCAAATTTACGGTTCTGAGGATGCTCAAGGTATTTTACAGCTTGCGATCGCCCGCCGACAAGATGAAGGCGAACTTTCCCGAGTCCAGCTTTTCGAGATTGCAGCGGAATTGGGCATTTCCGAACAGGATATCGTGGCGGCGGAACAGCAATGGTTAGCAACTAGAGGGGAATTTCAAGAAAAACTGGTTTTTAACACTTTCCGTCGCGGCAAATTGCAGAAAAATATGACAAAGTACGGGATTGTCAATACTTTTTTAGTTTTGTTTAATCTAGCAGGATCGCACGAGCTTTCTTGGTCGCTGTTCATTTTATTGACGTGGGGATTGGGATTGTCGCTGAATACTTGGAATGTTTATCAAACTGAAGGAGAAGATTACGAACAAGCGTTTGGGCGGTGGCGTTTGAAGAAACAGGTGGGACAGTCGCTCGGCACTGCGACAGATAAGTTTATGAAGTGGTTGCAGTCGTGATTTGCACTCACTCGTAGGGTGCGCACTGCGCACCTTAATACTAATTTTATCGTGCGCATTTTACCACTAAGTTTCGGGTGCGCACTGCGCACCTTACGACTCAGGATCGATACCCAAAGCTCTTAATTGAGCCGCCAGTCGATCGCCCCGCTGTCGTTCTTGCTCGGCCTGTTGTTGAGCCAATTCTTTCTCCTGTTGCTCTTGTTCGGCACGCTGTTGCTCGCGATCGGCACGCTGTCCCTCTTGTTCGGCTCGTTCTCCACCTGTCAGCAACAAATTGCCTTCTGCGTCCCAAAAACGCAACCAAGGCAGTTCCGCATTTTGATACTGTCCTTGCCAAATTCCTAATTCCACACCCAAAGGCCCAATCGGATAGTGTCCGCAATCGTTGGCTGGCAATAACTGATACTTACCTGTTAGCAACTGATACACTTCTACGCTGGCTCGACTCACTTCATAAATCGCGTAGAACGGCACGCGAATTGCTTGTTCGTAAACCCAAAACTTGCCAGTCTTAGGAGTTGCATCTCGTTCTTCGGAGCCGTCGCCCGAAACAAATTCGATGACAATTAAAGGTGCGATCGCTTCGTACCACATCACGTAAGAACGGCGAATCTGACCGTCAACTAATGGCGACACGTTGGGAACATAAAACCAATCGGGTGCTTCAGCTCCTTTGTCTGTCGGGTCTGTCAAACGCCAATAAATGCCGCAATCTTGACCTATGCAGTATTGATTATCGGGATGGCGCTGCTGCAATCGCGGGGTGATGGCATCAGTCAGCAGAATGCTTTGGGGATGCTCCTGAAAGTTTTTCACAAATGTACCGTCTTCGTCTGGCAGTTGAGTGTGGTCGGGAGGGCGATCGGTTATTGGTGTATAGTTTGTATCTCCTTCGGATTCTGGCAGTTGAGTGTGGTCTGGCAGTCGATTGAATGCGATCGAAGATTTTGTTTGAGAAGTCATGGCACTAGCCGTTAATTATAAGCTGATGATTATTCAATTAATTTAACAGATTATTTGGCAGTAGCGCGGCAGTTTTATGGTTAAGAATTATTGTAGATCATCTAGGAGCGAGAGAATATTTTGTCATCACATATTGCCTCACCGCTGGCGATAAAGTGAAAATCGATCTCTCGCCCTGTTCTTGTTTTTCTATTAATGCTCGCCATCCCAAAGATTGCAGCGCATTGAATAATTCCGATGGTGATAATTGCACTTTCTCTAACAATTGGGAAATTGAAACTGGCTCGATTTCATTCCCGATGCATAACATCACCTGTTTCTCTAATTCTGATAGGCGATCGCACTGCTGCTGCAATCTTGCTTTCAATTCCTCTGGCAAGAATAGCATATCATAGTTTAAGAATTCGGCAACTCTGCCGCTAAATAATTCTTGAATCATGGCGGCAATTATTTTTAACCACAAAGGGTTGCCTCGGTAAGTGTTAATCAAGGATTCCCATTTGTCTTGGTCAAGTAAACCTTTTTCTCTGAAAATTTCGCCGGATGCTGCACCTAAGCCGTCGAGTTTTAAGCTGCGAACGCGGGCGTTTTCTCTTGTTAATGCGACAATTTCTCTAGGCGGTTCCCAACTATTTAGGATTAAGCAACTGTTGTGGCAAGTTGAGCCTATAAGTTTGAATAAGCTGCTGTAGTTTTCACATTCAGGTCGATAATTTCCTGCTATTTGCCCGCTGCTGAGAATTGTTTGTACGTCGTCTAGGATGATGAGACAGCGGTGCGATCGCAATTTTTCGATTAACAGCGATAGCAGCTCATCAGTGCTGACGGGCAATTCGGTTTCTGGTAGATTAGATAAAAATTTAATTAGGCTTTTCAGGGTAGTTTCGAGAGTTGGGGATGTGCTGAGACTTCGCCAAATTATATATTCAAATTGATGTTGGATTTGTGGGAGTAGGTGGAGTGCGAGATTGGTTTTGCCAATTCCGCTGAGTCCTAATATTGCGACTAGGCGGGTGCGATCGTGTACGATCCACTG
>JAYUGZ010000297.1:0-4897 GCA_043767465.1 Cyanobacteriota bacterium | reverse complement strand
TCGTCAGCTTAGTGAGTTGCTGAGTGACATCCAAAAATTGCTTCATCATAGATTTCAATTATTGACGCTTTGCAAAAACAACACGGTTAAAATAACGAAATTGCTAACAGTGTGGGCGATTATGACTGCCCCAAACTGCGTAGTTACTCGAAAAGTCTTTTTGGGAGGACGGCGGGTGAGGGTTGGGGGCCCCAAAAACTGAGGGACAGAAGCTTTTTTGTTGCCAGAAACCATGTTTTCTACGATTTCTAATCCCTGCCATTTTGCGAAAAAAGTTATTGCCAATATCGAGAGTGCGATCGTAGTTATTGTAGGGTAAGTATTCGGCCCTCCCCCTAATAAAATATAACCGATCAGTTGTTCTCGTAAATCTTTGGAAAGAACGCTTTCAATCCCGAAAAAAACTAACCAACCTACGCAGGTGCAACCGAGATTGAGGATGGCTGTATATTCAACGCTGGTTCTGGGGCCGAGTTTTAGTAGTTTTTGTAGAAACCACGATTCGATCGCGATCGCCAAAAACATAATTAAAATTTGCACCAAAACAGTCCGAAATGGAAAAACACTCGCAATCATAAGGATTCAGGTATATCAGCCCGTGTTAGATTTTAATTGTACATCACAGGCGGAATAATCAAGAGCCACAGGTTTTAGCCTCTAATCGCTTGCGATCGCCCGAATGAACATCAGGTACTTCACGTTGTATCCTATAATCTTTCGAGATCGGCCCACAGCATGGAAATATTAAACATTCCAGGCGCGCGATCGAATACCCACCCCGAGACAGACTCAAAGAACTGCTGATTATGGTAAGGAATGGCATTGGTATTCGGACAGCCTCATCCCGCTCGGAACGCGCCGCGGGTCAGATTCACGTCTACGACGGCGCAGGTAAAGGCAAGTCTCAGGCAGCTTTGGGAGTAGTATTGCGCTCGATCGGGCTGGGTATAAATTCAGACTCGCCGACGCGAGTGTTGTTACTGCGCTTTCTCAAAGGCCCCGGCCGCTCCTACGACGAAGACGGGGCAATAGAAGCCTTGCAACGGGCATTTCCGCACTTGATTGACCAAGTGCGCACCGGTAGAGCCGAATATTTTGGGGCCGAAGCAATCACCCGCTTCGATCGCGCCGAAGCTCAACGAGGCTGGGATATCGCCAAAGGAGCGATCGCCAGCGAACTCTATTCCGTCGTGGTTCTAGACGAACTAAACCCCGTATTGGACTTAGGTTTACTGCCAGTAGACGAAGTAGTTAAAACCCTCAAAAACAAACCAGAATATTTAGAAGTAATCGCCACAGGCCGAGCAGCCCCCGAAGCTTTACTAGAAATTGCCGACTTGCACTCAGAAATGAAGCCCCACTATCACCCCGCAGCGGCAGAGCATAATATTTCCGGTATCGAAATATACACAGGAGCGGGCAAAGGCAAGTCTACGAGCGCCTTGGGCAAAGCTTTGCAGGCAATAGGTAGGGGTATCAGCCAAGACCAATCTCACCGCGTGTTAATCGTGCAGTGGCTCAAAGGTGGCACTGGTTATACAGAAGATGCGGCGATCGCAGCTTTGCGACAAAGTTATCCACAGCTAGTAGACCATCAGCGGTGCGGCCGAGATGCTATAGTTTGGCGGGGACAACAGCAAGAGCTAGACTGCATCGAGGCAGAACGCGGCTGGGAAATCGCTAAAATGGCGATCGCCAGCGGCTGGTATAAAACGATCATTCTCGACGAACTCAATCCCACAGTAGACTTAGAACTGCTGTCGGTAGAGCCGATCGTCGAAGCCCTGCTGCGCAAGCCCCGGGATACAGAAATCATTATCACCGGGCGCTGCTACAAACCCCACGCCTACTTTGACTTGGCCAGCGTACACTCGGAGGTATACTGTCACAAACACTACGGCGATCGGGGCGTAGAACTAAAGCGGGGCGTAGACTTTTAGACCCCTGTATGGTACGGAGTTCGCTCCGCACCAGAATTATTTAAACAGGGCCCTGCCTGGGAAACCGGAAATGACCACAAAGCCTTGCAACCAAGTAACCAATCTCCCAATTTTCATTGTCTTCTCGATCGCCCGATCGACCTTTTTAAATCTTTAATTTCCTCTCCGGAGGCGATCCCCGAGCGCCAATCGAGAATGGAACATTCAGAATATCAGCCGCGTCTTCTTGAGCGTGAGCACCTGAGACTGTGCTAAAGGATTATTAAAGGGTGAAGACATTGAAAAGAAAAGCTTACAAGTCTAAAGTCGGGGAGGGAGAAAGTCTAGACAGGGTTAACGCCAGTAGGCTAGACTTGCGGCTGGCAAACCGGTTAAACTACAGCGGCATCCAAACATTCGGTGTTCTAGGCAGTGTCTGTAGTCGCACAAGCGATGACCAACAAGAAGTAGAGGAGTGAAGCTGTATGACAACGTTAACTGACAATGCTGATCAAATTAGTTTAAATACTCCGGGACTGGGCCCGGATACAATTTTCGCCGGAGCGGGGGCGGATTTAATTACAACTTCCACCCTCGGCGGCAGTTTAATATTTGGCCAAGGCGATAACGATACTCTGATTTCCGTCGGCCCCAACGATACCCTAGTGGGCGGCAACGACGAAGATTCATTAGTAGGCCAGCGCGAGCGGGTTTTGCTGTTTGGAGACGCAGGCAATGACACCCTAGTCGCTCAAGCCCGCAATGCGACGCTGTTCGGCGGTTTGGGAGATGACTTGCTCCAAGGTACAGTCGATGCAAACCTCATGTTTGGTAATGAGGGCAGCGATACGATGCTCGGAGGCGGGCTCGGAAGAGACTCGCTCTACGGCGGCAAGGGCAATGACTCCCTCGGCTTCTTCATCGCAGGCGGCGGCAACAACCTCCGTCTGGCGATCGGCGCAAACGCTGGTGGCAATGCAGGCAGCAACTACTTGCGGGGCGACTTGGGCGATGACTACATTGTAGGTATCAATCTGAAAGATACTCTGTTCGGCGGTAGAGGCAACGACACACTGTATGGTGTCGCCAGCAACAGCTATCTGTCCGGCGATAATGACAACGATACCTTAGTCATTACCAACACTAGCCAGCCGAACCAGTTTGCTCAAGGCAGCTTCGTCACGATCGGCATTGAGAAAACCACCTTGATCGGCGGTGCCGGCAACGATTCTCTCGTTGGCGGTATCGGCGAGTTTGGCGCCGGCAAAAACTTGTTGGACGGCGGCGACGGCAACGATACGATCAGGGTTTTTGCTACGCAGGATACCGCGCTGGGAGGTGCAGGCGACGACTTCATCACGTCGGGGACGACGCCGCAAAATTTAACTTTGAGCGGAGGTGCGCAGAGTTCATTTGGAGGCTTCGCAGGTCGCAACTTGCTCGACGGTGGCGATGGCAACGACACGATCGTTGCAGCTTTTGCGAGCGATACAATGATCGGCGGCGCAGGCAATGACAGCTTGAGCGGCATCTTTAATAATGCCTTCGGTGGAGATGGCAACGATACGATCGATGCCACTACTTTTAATGTGGTAGGTACTATTCCTACGCAGATTACTCTCGACGGCGGCCTGGGTGACGATCTGTTACTTGGCAACACCAGCACTAATCTTACTACCGCCGGTACCGTCACCAACTTCATGAACGGTGGTGAAGGGAATGACACCATCGTGTTTGGTAGCAGACGCGATCGATTGATTGGCTCATTTGGTGGTAACGACATCATCTCCTACGCTAGCAGTGTCAACTTTGCTGGTGTTACATCGACAAACCTGATTACCGATACCTTAGGCAGCAACTTCATCACTGGCGGTAACGGCAGTGATGTCATCACGACCGGTGCTGGCGACGACATCCTGTTCGGCGGCCCCGCCAATCTGATTACCCCAGGAGTTGACGGAAACGATACCTTAAATGCCGGTGCCGGAAACGACACCCTGTTAGGTGGCTTTGGAGAAGACTTATTGCTAGGCGGCGACGGCAACGACTCTCTCGGCGGCGGGCCTGGCGGAGACACCCTGATTGGTGGCGCCGGTAATGACAGCTTCTACTACAACAACTTCAACGAGGGCCTCCAGCTTAACGGCAACGTGCTAGTGGGTAGCAACCCAGACCAAATCGGTGATTTTGTGGTCGGCCAAGACAAGATAGTCTTGAATCAAAATAGCTTCCAATTACCTCAACAGACCGCTGGGTCATCTCGAGTTGCTTCTAACGCGTTCTTGGTGATTGATACTGGTGTATACCTTGATGCAGGAAATCCGGGGGCTGCTGCACAACCAACCCTTGTTTATGAAGCTCGACTGGATGTAAACGATAACACGGGTCGCTTACGGTATGACCCTGACGGTTCTGGGCCTTTGGCAGCCATTACACTGGCAAACTTCAACGGCAAACCAGGCTTGACGGTGACTGATATTACTCTGATTTAATTTAGGTGGTAGCGGGTCGGAGTGGGTTTGAAAAAAGCCCTGGCCCGCGCCAAATCTAAAAATTAATTCTGTGATGTTTGAGCTAGGGATCTGAATCCCTGGCTTTTTTATTGGCGTGGGGAATTGAGAATTGGGAATTGAGAATTGGGAATTGGGCCTTTATAGCATTGGCATTGAAAAGAAGCGCAGATTCACCAATCAATTTTGTCACCCATCAATAATGTTGATAAACCCGCCCCCCAACTCAAAGACGATATAATTGACATATGAGTAAAAGTCGATTATTGTAGCCGACTAATATTCTATTTTGTCCTTAAAAAACAGTTATTAATAGTGAAACTGCCCAATGGTCATCTAGCAGATTTAGGCAATAAAATAGAAGAATATTCTCTAAATCCGAATCATCAAGAAGGAAAAAATAAAGCTATTTTGTTTTCCAGTAAGTTAGGCATTACTCTAGAAAATGCTGAAATGCTCAAACAGGCT
>JAYUGZ010000296.1:0-12355 GCA_043767465.1 Cyanobacteriota bacterium | reverse complement strand
TCCGGCGGTTAGAAACCGCGACTACACAAACAAAGTCCACCTCCGTGGACTAAGAAAAAATCTGATTGCTTGGGCTATACATTATCCGATCGCCCAATTCGACGCTGCCATTCAGCATCTATTTTTGCTGATTGTTCGAGTTCTTGTTGAGTTAATTCGCTTTCTGTGGTATAAGCTAAGTCTTCTCCACTCAGAACGTTTTCGCCTGCAAATTCCTGGGCGTAGGCGAGTTTTTGCTGTAAGTTGGCATCGGGTTGGTTTAATAACATGGCTCGCTGCTGTCGCTCTTGATTCCGGGCTTCTATCTTGCTATTTTTCCACTGAATCCAGAAGTACCTGATTAAGGGAATTGTCAGAAATCCGACGCCGTAAATCAGCAGCAGTGGATAAATACCGCTGACGAAACCGATAAATCCACCTGCGATCGCACTTTTCGTCAATAAGCTGCCCAAAACTAACGCACCCACAAGATTGACGGCTCCTAAACCTGCTGCGAGCATGATTTGGCCGGAGTCGGCGCGGCTGAAACGCCACAGCATTTCTCGCAAATAAGCTGCTGTTGGTTGAGGATTTTGCAGGAGGGCTGTGGTTTGCAATTGGGGAAAATGGTAGATGATTTGTCCTTCGGGACTGACTTCGGGGCGGCCGTCAAAACGGGCGAGAGTCGGTAGCATATATTCTTCGTATTCTCGGGTGTATCCCTGTCCGAGATTGTCGAGATAGGGCGCAATTTGTTCGGCTGCGACGGCGCCTCGGTTGTTGCGAATTGCGGTGGCTATATCGCTCCACTTGCGATCTTCTAGATTTTGATTGGGATTCCCGTCTCCAAATATAAATGAGAAAACTGCTTCCAGAAAACTCATCTGGGGTTTTTGGCCAGTTTTGCGCGATCGCTGCTGGTAGTATGGTTCATCATGGTTCCAGTAAAAGATCCAGATTAAGTCGTTCCAGAAGTAGGGAAAAAAGAAAAAGCCGCCTCCTCCGCCTCCGTCGCTACTTCCGCCGCCTCCGCCTCCGCCGTTATCGTTGTTGCTCAGGCTGGAGATTAAAAGCGTGATTGAAACAAGAATTAAAAGGATGGAAGCTACCAGCAGTAGGCCAAAAGATATTCTAATCAAGTAAAATAGAACTCGCCAGATTTTTTGCCACCATTCCTGCAACTGCAAGCGCCAGAATTTGTTTCGCAAAATATCTCGAAAGTTGTTGGGAAATAGGTAGGCAATGTCGCCGGATTCTGCTACTTGCAGGTTGCCGCCTGCTTCGGAGGCGAGGGTTAACAGTTCTCGCTCGGCAAAATTGACATCTAATCCAGCTTTTGCCGCCACGTCTCCAACCGTAACGCGGTAGCCAAGGTGTTCGACGGCTTGCATAATGCTGGGATTCGGAGCCATAGGTTTCTCTCTGTGAAAATTACCCGTTGTTTTTATTATATATTGCCGGAATTCGAGCTGGTGAAAGCCGATCGCACTTCTCATCTTTTTTCGTGCCGCCCTTGACTTTGGGGCGAAATGTTGCTAAGGTTTTCCCCGATCGCCCGTAGAGTGCGGCAAATAGGTTAAAGAAATGTAGTTTTTTTTTGCAAGTCTGGCAATAGTTCTTTAAAATAGATGGGACTTGCGCGAGTTGCACCGAGCAAGCGCGTGTTTTCAGGTTTGCAGTTGTGTCTCATCAGCCTTTTTAGCGTCCTCGGCGCAACTCTCAACCCAAACAGTGGCGCAATTATTAATAGGAAAACTTTACAGGCTAATTTTTCTGATTAGCCACTAACCAAAGAATCGCATTATGCCCAGAACTCAACGCAACGATAACTTTATTGACAAAAGTTTCACGGTAATGGCTGATATCATCCTGAAGATTATGCCGGCCAAAAAGCAGGCGAAGGAAGCTTTTGCTTATTATCGGGATGGTATGTCGGCTCAAGCTGATGGCGAATATGCTGAAGCGCTGGACAATTATCATGAAGCGCTGAAGATTGAGGAAGATCCTTACGATCGCAGTTATGTGTTGTACAATATGGGCCTGATCCATACTAGCAACGGCGAACACGATAAAGCTTTGGAATATTACAGCGAAGCGCTTGAACTTAATCCGAGAATGCCGCAAGCGCTGAACAATATTGCTGTGATTTACCACTATCAAGGGGAAAGGGAAAAGGAAGCTGGCAATGTTGAAGGGGCGGAAGGGCTGTTTGATAAGGCTGCGGATTATTGGAAGGAGGCTATTCGCTTGGCGCCCAACAATTACATTGAGGTGCAGAATTGGCTGAAGACGACAGGGCGATCGCAGATTGATGTGTATTTTTAACGCGCGTGTTATTGGTTATTAGTTATTAGTTATTAGAACAAACAAATAACAAATAACCAATAACAAGTAACAACTAACAACCAACAATTCCCAATTTTTATGATTGACAAAGAAGAAGTTCGGAAAGTAGCGAATTTAGCCCGATTGGAATTAACGCCGGAAGAAGAAGAGCAGTTTACTGGTCAACTGAACGGTATTTTAGATTATTTTGAGCAGTTGAGCGAACTGGATACCAGCAAGGTAAAGCCGACAACTCGGGCGATCGATGTTAGTAATGTCATGCGATCGGACGATTTGCAACCTTTTGCTAACGGCGAGAGTATTTTGGCTGGTGCTCCCGATCGCGATGGGGAGTTTTTCAAAGTGCCTAAAATTATGTAATACCAAATAATCAGGTAGGGAAACGGCATTGCCGTCTCCTAATTTGGAGGACACGGCATTGCCGTTTCCCTACCCCAAATAATCAGGTAGGGACACGGCATTGCCGTCTCCTAATTTCGGGTGATGCTAAATTCTCACTCCAAAAGTTGCGGCTAATTCCCGTTCTGGCTGCATACCAACTGTAGGCGGCATCGAGCGATTTGCGACCTGCTCGATCAGTTGTAAGTGCTGCGGCAGCATTTTAGCTAAACTGTAGCGTTCTAGGGCGGTTTGACGGGCCTTGACGCGAATTTCTGCCATGCGGGTAGGATGGTCTAAAACTTCATCTATGCGATCGGCTACTTGTTTGGGCGAGAAGTAATCGACTAACAAACCGTTTTCTCCATCGCGGATAACTTCTCTCACCGGGCCTGTATCGGAACCGATGACTAAACATCCTGCCGATAGAGATTCAATCATCGACCAAGATAACACGAAAGGTCTGGTTAAATATACGTGTACATCGGATGCTTGAATTACTTTTAAATACAGTCCGTAAGGTAGAGGGCCGACAAAGTGAACTCGCGACATATCTAGCGGCACTTTTTTGAGCATATGGTCTTTGTAAGACTCGCCGTTTGGTAACGAACGGCCGTAACAAACTCTGTCTGAACCAACAATTACAACGTGACAGTTGGGGCGGCGTTCTTGCACATAGGCGATCGACTCAATGAACTCTGGAAAGCCGCGATAAGGTTCCATTCCCCGCGATACATAGGTGACAATTTCATCAACGCCGGACAAATCTAAGTTCGGCAAAACCAGTTTAGCGCCCGGATCTGGTTTAAAGTAATCGGTGTCTACGCCGTCGTGGAGTACGGATAATTTTTGCTGTAATTCTGGGGGAAATTGCGATCGCTGCCAGTATGTCGGCGACAAACCCCAATCGCAAGAGTATAAGTCAATCAGAATCGGCGCATTTTTGACTCTAATTCTAGCCATATCGTCAACTGTTAAAGGTTCCGCTGGATCGAAATCTGCGTCCGAACCAATGGAGTGATAAAACCACTCGAAATAACACAAAAGCGGCGTATTTGGAAAAGCTTCTTTGACAAACAGTGTCGGCCCCCAACCGGAATGTCCGCAGATTACATCGGGTACAAAACCGTCTGCTTTGAGTTGTTCGGCCATTCTAAATACGGCTTGTCCGTAGATGACTGCACTTTCTAAAGGACGCACGTATTGGTGAGTCTGGGCGTTGGGTTCCCGGCTGGGGGTAAATGCTGCTTTGCGAACTCCGGGAATGTTCCATTCGGGACGCTCGTTTTTAGTTCCGAAAACAACTTGATTTTTGGGATCTGCGCCTAAAGCCGTGATAATGTGGCGGTATTGGGCGGGGAAGTTGGGATGGAGAAATAATGCTTTCATTGACTGTTGTCTGTTGACTGTTGACTGTTGACTGTTGATTTGTTGTCTGTTATTAGTTGTTATTGGTTATTTGTTAGCTGCTACCAATAACGAATAACCAATAACTAATAACTAATAACTGGTGCTTTGCAAATCCAGACGCAATCTCGCGGTACGGAAGATGTGTTTTTCAGGATGATTTCATAGTTTAAATGGTTGAGAAATTTTTCCATAATTGTATCGGTCATAATTGAAAATGCAGTGCCATCTCTGGTTCCTAATAAGTTTTTATCCCACTCGGTGGCGAATTTTTCCCAACCTAATTCACTGAGAATATTGCCGTGGTGAAAGACGCAAAGCCGTTGGCGAAGCCCTCGAAGAGGATCGCCCCGCAGCAGTTTCGGAATTCGAGTTAGGTAGTTGAATATGTCTACCGGCTCTACGTGTACCATTGTATCGTAGCAAAAGCAGACATCTGCTGAACCGGGGGCGATGCCGTCTAATGTTAACCCGTCGAGTTTGACGTAGGAAACGCGATCGCTCCCCAAGCGCGATCGGGCGGCTTGCAGCATTTGACTGGAAATATCGGCGCAAATTAGGCGATCGCAATATTTAAGCAATAGCGAACCAGTTTTTCCGCCGCCGATCCCAATTTCTAAAACCGTATGTTCTTTGGTGATATACGGTGCAATAAATTCCTGTTCTATCAGTGCTTCGTATTCGGCTAAGGAGTTGGCCGCACCAGCAGCCTTACCTATCCATTCGTCGCCAATATGGGCAAGTTCGGAATTAGTTTGTTGCCACTCTTGGGCGTAACTGTCCCATGCGGTTTCATAATCTACTCTTGGGCGATCGGTCATTTTTTCATCGTTCATTTTTGATTATTTTATAGTATTGATGGCTCAATTTTCAAGATGTTCCGCAAGTTTCGGTAAATTATATCAAATTCTGGAAAAAATCTAGCAAGTGATTTAGTTCGCGATCGGGAAAATGGCACTGTAAAATGATTATACCTCTTGCATAAATCTTTGATTAATAGACCAACCCCAGATTTAAGGCAGATTAACACAGATCAACGCAGATAATAATTTCAAGATAATTTGCGAATGAATGCAATCTTGTCTATTAATGACTGCTGAAATATGCTTCGCAGAAAATATCTGCATAAGCTTGAGTCATCTCCTCAAAAGTATTGAGTGAATCCAAGACATATTTAGCATTTCCAGCTAACTGCTGCCGCAATAATTTATCCTCCAATAAACTAATCAAAGCTGCAACTAATTCATCCGGGCGATCCGGCGTATAAAACAAACCGTTAATTCCCGGCCGCACTTGTTCTTTAATTCCAAAAACTGGCGATGTAATAATTGGCAAATCGCAGGCCATCGCCTCCAAAATCACTCTCGGAAAACTTTCAACGCGAGAAGTACAAACAAAAATATCCGCCGCTTTGTAATATTTTCCTGGTTCCCCAGTTTCCGCCACTACTACCACTCTTTGCCGTAACTCTTCCGGCAATTCACTCACCATATCGGCTAATTTATTGCTGTAAATACTCGGCCGATCGCCCACAATGAAACACCTAATCTGATTGTGCCATTTCTCAGGCAAAAGTGAAAGTGCTTGAACTAAATCCTGCTGGCCTTTGCGTTCGCATACCGTTCCCAGGAGTAAAATTACCACGTCTTCCGCTGCAATACCTAAACTTTTTCTAGCAGATTCAGAATTATCCAAATTTGCTAGTTTGCTCAAATCTAAGCCATTGTGAATCACTGTAAAATTGTGGTGACTGTTGAGAGGCAAATACCTATCCCGCGTTGCATCCGCTACAAAAATCACCTTATAAGGAAAGCGGAAACACTCCAAAGCTCTCGCCGCAATCTCCGAACCAAACCTGTTAAAATAAGTTTGCCACGGTTCGCTTTCGTGCACGTTCCACACCGCAGGAATTCCGATTTGTCGTGCTGCATCAACTACAAAAAAGTTTTCTAAAGTATTGGCATAAATTGCGTCTACTTTTAAACTTTCAATTTCCTTACTAAAATTGCGTACAGCTTCATCGTAAGCATCCCGTTGATAGATATGTTCGAGGGGATTGTCGCGCACAATTACTTCAATTCCCTGCTGTTCGTATGCTTGACGCAGGGGCCCGTCTGTCGCACAAAGTACGATCGGCAAAATCACACCCTCAGCCGCCAATTTCACCGCAATCTCGTACTGATGCAGCGGCGCGCCCGTGAAATCCAACGAATTGCTGCACATCAAAACCCTAACAGGATGAATAGAACTGTTTGTGTTTACTACTGACAACAAACCAGAACCAGCAAATCTTAACTCTTCCCGATCAGTTAAATCCGTAACATCCGTTAAATCCGTGACAAAATCCGCTGCCAATCTACCATCCGTGACATCCGTTACATCCGTGACAAAATCCGCTGCCAATCTACCATCCGTGACATCCGTTACATCCGTTACAAAATCCGTTGCCGAACCTTCTTCCTTCATAAAAACCCTGCGAGGTTGAATATGAAAATACTCATCTTCTAAAGATAAATGAGGACTATAAAAACCATCATTTTTCCCCGCATACTTGCGCCGAAAAGCCGCCACTTCTTGAGGATTGTCAGTAAAACCCCTAGAAGTTCCCTCCTTGTGCAACAACTCCGCATCGGGACAATAAACACACCGATAACCCCGTTCTAACAATCGATATCCGTAATCTACATCATTGTAAGCAACAGCAAAATTCTCCTCATCAAAACCGCCCAATTCCAAGAACAATTGACGCGGAGTAATCGTGCAAGCAGCAGTTACCGCCGAGTAATTTCGCGTTACCATCGCTTGAGAAAGATAGCCTCGATTATCCTTATCCATCAGCTTAAAAGCGTGACCGGCCAAACCGTGATGGAGGCCGTGAATTACTCCCGCGTGCTGAATTCTACCATCGGGATATAACAGCCTCGCGCCGACTGCACCCACAGCAGGAATTTGAGCATATCCCACCATTTGACTCAGCCATCGCGGGTTAATTACCTCAGTATCGTTGTTCAGAAACAAGACATATTCGCTGTCAACTTGTTCGACAGCGCGGTTGTTAATTGCGGCAAAACTAAACTTGCCTCCAGGATTTTTGATTCGCAATACTTGGCAAGTTAATTGCTTTAAATATTCTAGAGTTTTTGGATCGTCGCTTTCGTTATCGATGACAGCAATTTGATAATTTTTGTAGGTTGTATTTTCCAGAGAATCCAGACAGGCTTTTAGTAATTTAAGCTGATTTTTAGTTGGAATAATTACCGTTACTGACGGGCCGTCATCGGGGAAATCCTGGGCAAAGATGCCCAAGTTTTCTTTGATTGCCCAAGCGTGCTGAGCGACATTGCCGTTAATTTTTCGGCGGTTTAGGGCGTCTTGAATTGATTTTTGACCTGCGGCAAAACTGGCTGGTTTTGCGGCTCCAGATACGGCTGTAGAACCGGGTGCAGTTCGCCAGTGATACAGCACTAGAGGCAGGTGCGCGACGTGGCGACAAATTTCGGTTGCTCTTAAGGCAAAATCGTAATCTTGTGAGCCTTCAAAACCGAGCCGCAAACCGCCTATTTGTTCAAAAATATGTTTTTTGACGGCGCACAAATGACCGAGATACATATAGGAAAGCAGCAGTTCTGGCGACCATTGCGGTTTGAATTGTGGGGCGAAACGGCGTCCTTTGGTGTCGATTTTGTCGTCGTCTGAGTAGAGAAAATCGGTGGTTGGATGGGTGGCAAAATACAGCGCGACTTCGCCTAATGCGTCGGGAGTTAGTTCGTCGTCGTTGTCTAAAAATAGGATGATGTCGCCTGTGGCGAGCGCGGCGGCGCTGTTAGTTGCGGCGCTGATATTCCCGTTTTCTGTGCGAAATGTGATGCGAATACGATCGTCCTTTTCGGCCCAGTTTTTCAAAGTCTCAGCAACCGTCAAATCGGTGCTGCAATCGTCGGCAATGCAGAGTTCCCAGTTGGTATAGACTTGAGCGATTACGCTGTCGATCGCACTTTCGAGAAAATCTATCTGCGGATTGTACACTGGCATTACCACCGAGATTTTTGGTAGCGGTTGTTGGCAGGATTTTAACCGCGAAATCAAGTAGTCGCGCGATCGCACATTCCACTGATTCACCAACAGCCAAGCATCATACCTATCAATCGGTTGAGGAACCACAAAACCCGCAGGTGGTAGCAAATCCCCCGGCGCAGTCAACTGTTTTTGCTGCCGATAAATCTTCCCAAACTGGCGAATCACCTTCGCAATTTCCCAAGGCATTGGTACAATTCTGCCGAGACGCTGTTTTCTCTCGGCCGCCCGCTGGCGAATAGCCTCCACAAAACTCGAAAACTCCTCAAATTTATCAGCACTTCGCTGCCAAATATGGTAGCGCCGCACGGTCAATATTTGCGGCGCTTGAAAATACAAAACTTCCCCAGTTTCTAACTCAGCTTGCAGAGAAACGTGCCACTCGCCTGGCGGCAAATCGACAAGGGCTTCAAAGCCACTTTCCGAACTGTTAACCCAGTCAGGAAACACTTCGCCGACATCTTTTCTGCGCAAACCGTAGGCGCATTCTACAGAAGTATCGCCGCATAAAAAGGTTAATTTAGCAATTTTGCGATCGTGGTGACAACACCACCCAGCAAACAAAATTTGGCCCTGACGCTGTTCCCATACTACTGGTACATCTAACGATGCTTGAATCGTTGACACCAACAGCGGATAAGCTGCTAAAAAGTGCCATTTACCGCGATCGTCTTGGGCTTCCAGCAGCACTTCATGCCGTCCCGCAGGCGCTTCGACTTCAATTGTAAAACCCGATTTCTCCGCAGACTCAATATTAGAGTGTGCTAGGGCGATATCGCTTCTTTCTATGCCATAAATAGCGGAAAAACTTTTGTTGTCGATGCGGGCGCGGACTGCTTCAATCTGTATTTTTGTGTTAAACACCCAACCCACAATTAGTAGGTTTGAATCGCAAACTTGCCAAGTAGTGGGCTTGTCTAACGAAAACACAAATTTTGGGAAGAAGTCGCGGATTCGACTTTGAAATTCCGAGAGCTTTTCTTTGATTTGCCACAATAAAGAAGACTTGATCGCAGCAATTTCTACCTGAAATTTTGCTGTTTCCTGGCGCGATTGTTCTAAATCTTCCTGAGTTTCGGTTAATTTTTCCTGAGTTTTACTTTGTACTGTTTCCAACCATAATAACTCAGCTAACTTCTGCTCTAGCTTAAATTCTTTTTCTTCAAATCGTACCTGAGTTTTTCCTAATTTTGCTTCTAATTCTAAGACTTTTCCTAAAGCTATTTGAAATTGCGATTCTTTGCCGGCAAGCTGTACCTGAGTTTTTCCTAATTCTGTTTCTAATCCTAGCAGTTTCGCTAAAGCTTCTTGAAAATTTGAATCTTTGCCGGCAAGCAGTACCTGAGTTTGCCCTAATTCTGTTTCTAATTTCAAGACTTTTGTTAAAGCTTCTTGAAATTGCGATTCTTGACCGGCCAGCAGTACCTGAGTTTGTCCTAATTCTGTTTCTAATTCGAGCAGTTTTGCTAAAGCTTCTTGAAAATTTGATTCTTTGCCTGCAAGTTTTACTTGTGTTTTTCCTAACTCTGTTTCCAATCCCAACGCTTTTGTTTGCGCGTGTTGGAATTGCTCTTGCCACTGTTTTAGTTCGGAGTTGCTGGTTTTTTGCTGTTTTTCCAGCAAGCGGATTTTTAGCCAATCTTCAAAAGGCCAGACTGGAGATGCTGGAAAATGAATAACTCGATCGATCGCCAATTTCGACTCGCTACCCAGATCGCCCGCTTGGGTTTCCAAAACTTGATAGAGTTCTAAGGCTTCGGGAAAATATTTTTCTATTAAACTTGGTCTGTGACTTTTGACAATATCATTGACTAATAAAGATTCTTCAAAATTGTCGGCGGGTATTGCACCTAAATTAACGTTAAACTTGTCGTTGACTCGATCGATAAAAAATTCGGGAGTGTTGCCGATCGGGTAAACGTTCGCTAGCAGACAGCGATCGGGAAAACGTTCGTAAAGCTCTAGAACCTGTTGGTTGTAGTGAATCCACATTTTGACTGCCATTTCGGGATTGTGCAGCAAGCTGACATCGGTTCCCCGGCGGTACAGCGAATCGACTACTTCCCAGGGCGATCGATAAACGCAGATAAAATTGGCTTCGGGGAGCAAATTCAGCCAAAAATCCCAGAAAAGGGCCGTGCGCGGGTCTTTCCAGCCCCAATGTTTATTGGTTTCTTGATTATCGGTAATTAATTTTTTGGCAATTTCCACAAATTCCGCTGCTACCGGAATCGTTTTTTCAAACGTGCAGCCGAGTTCATCAATGCCGTGCGATCGCAAAACACTTTTGTGAAACTCCACAAAATCAACATTCTCGAAATGACCTTTCACATTGCCCACCGCCGGGCCAACCAACTTTTTGCCAATATCAACCCCGACTTTCTGAAACAAAGAAGCTGTTAAAGATGTACCAGAACGGTGCATTCCAGTAACAATAAAAACCGACGGTTTGCTGTCATTTGTACTCACAATTACTCTCTCTCCCTAATTCCCACACCATATTTACTCGTTATTCTCCAGTTAAGCCGATCGACCGCCTGACTTGAAACCACGCGCTTCTCAGCTTCCAGAACTTGCTGCTTTCCATTGCCACAACTCGATTGTGCGATCGATCTAGTTCTTGCTTGACATTGATGAGTTGATTTTGAGTTGTCTCCAACTGTATTTGTACAGATACTAACTGATTTTGAGTTTGCTCCAACTGCGCTTGAGCTGAGATTAATGCAGTTTGAGTTGCTTGCAAATTGGTTTGAGATTCTTCCAACTTCGTTTGAGTAATCATTAGCTTACTTTGACTTAGCTCCCATTCTATCTTAGCCGAAGCTAACTGACTTTCAAGCAATTTAAGTTTGGTCTGAGTAGACCCCAACAAACACTGCGATTCCCTTTGGTTCACCAGCGATTCCACAGTGCAGGTTTCCAGAATCCATTCCCAACTGTAGTTATTGATTGCTTTGACTGTTAACACATCCTGCGGCGCCACACTGTTTTTCGGCAAATAACAGTTCCAACCCGACTGCAAAGCCACATCAGTTTCAAAATAGCCAGCCACATCCGGGCGATCGTAAAAAGG
Source organism: Cyanobacteriota bacterium (assembly GCA_043767465.1). Classification (GTDB taxonomy): domain Bacteria; phylum Cyanobacteriota; class Cyanobacteriia; order Cyanobacteriales; family Microcoleaceae; genus Microcoleus. Next base: position 1,098 of record JAYUGZ010000296.1, on the reverse strand, counting down.
CTCGCACCTCTGCACAATCTTGTTGTTTACCAGCACTTGCACCTCTTCAATTCTACCGCCGAGATTCACATCAGCCGCCCATCCTTCCAGATACAAATTTTCCTTATTCGTAAAAGCAGCAACATCAACGTATCCTTCCGGGTGGTGATTGAATTTCAACTCCGAAAAATCTCTAACTAGCTTATTTGTAACAACATACAAATCCTGAAACCTGCATATGCCTTTTTTGATGCGGTGGACAAAAGCTTTGCCTCCGCTAACTTGCGCCACAATTTCTGTCACAAACTTTTGGGTTACATAAGTTGTGCCGTATTCCTCCTTATCCAAAGACTGACTTTCGCTGTTAGCGCTAAACAAGATACCGTTGGCAGGCATTTGGGCCCCAACAGCCCGCAAACACTCATCGTGAACGCTGAACATCAAAATGCCGTTAGGAGTCAACAAATCATACAAATTTTGCAGCCAACTCGTAAAAGTTCTTTCCGGCATATGGCTGAAAAAAGAATTAGCCAGAATACAGTCAAACTTTCGGTCAATTAAATAATTTTCTGGTTTTCCCGTCGAGACAATACCGTTAACGCCCAAGTATTCAGTTTGAAACTTGACCGCATTAGCATAAATATCAGAAACCCAAATTTGTGACGGCGGCATTTCCTGAATCAAAAACCGCGTAAATCGGCCGTAACCGCAGGCAAAATCTAGAAAAGACGGTACATTTTCAAAACCGCCAAAATGCCAATCTACGACTTGTTTTACCGTATCCCGGATGCGGCGCCCGATCGCATAATAGCGCACCAAAGCCCGATCGCGATCGTCTTTGACATTGTTCAAGGCAAACAAATACATTTCATCGTCTTCGCAGATATTCAGTTTAAAATCTTCGGGAAACTTAGCTTGCTCTCGAATAAATGCTTTGATTACCGGATTTTGGACTAAATCTAAATCGATCTCGCTCATTATTTTCATAGAATTTTAGATCGCTTCGGTGGACGCCTCTTGCACCAGAGAATCAGAATTAACAACAGTTAAACACGGTTCGATCAGCAAGTCAACGATGCCGTTACCGCAGGACTCAGTACAAGACTGAACTCTAAACAT
>JAYUGZ010000295.1:0-1933 GCA_043767465.1 Cyanobacteriota bacterium | reverse complement strand
GTCTGCGGAAGATTACCAAAAAATTATCCAAAAAGTTGCGATGATTTTCCAGGGAAGGACTCAGGAATTGCTGGATATTCTGGAACCGCAAATGGAACAAGCAGCCGAAGATTTAAACTTTGAAACTGCGGCCAGGATTCGTGACCAAATTAAGGGTTTGCAGTCTTTGAGTGCTGGTCAAAAAGTGTCTTTACCAGACGATACTGTTTCCAGGGATGCGATCGCACTCGCAGCAGACACCCAGCACGCCTGCATTCAATTATTCCAGATTCGTGCCGGTCAATTAGTCGGCAGATTAGGATTCATGGCGGAAATACCAAGGGCGGGCACGGGGACACCGCCCCTACATTTGGGGGAAGAAGAATTATCTCAACCTTCTCTTACCTCCCCCTCTTACCAAGGGGGGGAACGAGGGGGGGTAGAAGCCGGAGCGATTTTGCAGCGGGTGTTGGAGGAACACTATCAAAATGTCGAATCTGTAGAAATTCCCAGCGAAATTTCTGTGCAGTACGACTTACCAGAAGCGGAAATATTAGCAGATTGGCTGAGCAATCGCAAGGGACGAAAAGTGACAATTTTAACTCCGCAGCGGCAAACTAAGGCAGAGTTAATTGAGATGGTGGAACGCAACGCTGAGTATGAATTGGCGAGAATGCAAAGATTGGGCGATCGCAATTCTCAAGCAATGCAAGATTTAGCCGAAATTCTCGATTTGCCAGAACTACCGCACCGGATTGAAGGTTACGATATTTCTCACATCCAAGGTTCTGACGCGGTAGCTTCCCGTGTCGTTTTTATTGATGGTTTACCTGCAAACCAACACTACCGCCATTACAAAATTAAAAATCCTGAAATTAAATCTGGTCATTCTGATGATTTTGCTAGTTTAGCAGAAGTTCTCGGTCGCCGATTTCGAGACAAGAAAGAAAAAGCAAGTTCGGCAACGGATTCTGTAACCGATTTAACGGATAAAAGAAATGAAGATGAATTGAGTAATCTAGGAGAACTGGAAGAAATCAGCAGTTTGTCTTCAGTTTCTCATACTATTTCTGACAAACCAGATTTAATTATGATAGATGGTGGTAAAGGCCAACTATCAGCAGTTGTGGAAGTTTTGCGGGAGATGAATTTGTTAGATGAGTTGCGGGTTGTCAGTTTGGCGAAGCAGCGAGAGGAGATTTTTTTGCCCGGGGAATCTTTGCCGCTGCCAACTAATTCTGAGCAACCGGGTGTACAATTACTGCGCAGGGTGCGGGATGAGGCGCACAGGTTTGCTGTGAGTTTTCACCGGGATCAAAGAAGTCAGAGAATGAAGCGATCGCGCTTAGATGAGATTCCGGGATTGGGACACCACCGACAAAAACTATTGTTAGCACATTTTCGGTCGATCGACTATCTGCGTTTAGCGACTCCCGAACAGTTGGCTGAAGTTTCTGGAATTGGCCCGCGTCTGGCGCACCAAATTTACGCTTATTTCCATCCGTAAAGCCTTATCCAGCGTCGGAGACGGGGATTTTTGGGACTTGGGGGCGATCGTCGGCTAGCAAGTCTCGATTCAGCCACTGCGAGGGAGGTATTCAGAAATTTTTCACAACTCTATTGCAATCGAGATAAACTTGTGATATATTTGTCTTCTGTGTGAATGCGGGCGTAGTTTAGTGGTAAAACTTTAGCCTTCCAAGCTAACTATGCGGGTTCGATTCCCGCCGCCCGCTTTAGGATATAAGAACCTCAAACTAACGAGAAATCAACGGTTTGAGGTTTTTAAATGCTCGGAAAAGGGGCTGGTGAGGGGTCGAACTGAGTATCAACTGAGTATCAACTGACTACATTTTGACGAGAAAATGACCAAAGTGAGTATCAACTGAGTATCAAGTGAGTATCAAGTTTTGACCGTCATCCAGCCGCTTCTCCACGAAATACCTCGCTGTCA
>JAYUGZ010000294.1:0-1935 GCA_043767465.1 Cyanobacteriota bacterium | reverse complement strand
TTTCTTCGACTGCGGCGGCGGGGATGTAGCCGAGTTCGGCTTGAGCTTCGCAGACAGCGATTTCTACTTGTAGCCAGCTTTTGAGTTTGGCGGTTTCAGTCCAGATGTTGCCCATTTCGGGCAGAGTGTAGCGGTCAATCACGGTGGTCGTTGGGGAATGCGATCCCACCATTGTACATCTGTGTGGGGATGCAAGAGTCACGAAGTCCAGAAACCGGGTTTTTTACGATAATACTTTGTTAGAGCATCGCAGATTTGGTAAAAACCCGGTTTCTTTGGTCGGAGTGCGATATTCTTTACCGATCGCCGATTATAAGTTAAAGCCTATTCAACCGATCGCTTTACCACAATCTTTGTACTGGGTAGCTGTCGAATACAGCATCAATACTTAAGATAGGCATTTGAGTCACAACGGCTTGAGCAATTAAGAGTCTATCGAATGGATCGCGATGAGCATTTGGCAATGTGTCTAATGCAAAAATATGAGCTAGCTCGATCGGCAAAATTTGCAATCCATTGACTTGCTGCTGGCGTTCTATCAATTCAGTTAAGGACACGTTCAGTGTTAACTTCCCAAGCTGAAGCTTAATTTGCATTTCCCAAATACTAACCAAGCTCGTAAACAAAGTATGAGTTGGATCGGTGATAATATTCGTCGCTTGTTGCGATAAGTTTTGGGGAGAGATCGCCAGCCAAATCAAGACGTGCGTATCCAGCAAAATATTCATGCTTCACCCAACCAAAACGCATCAGGAAGTGGCTCGTTAAAATCCTCACTCATCCAGCCCATCCCTTGATGCAGGCCCAAAACCCGTTGTTGCGGAGGAGGGGGTGCAGCTTCAACTGAAGTGTTTTCGGGGATCGATCGCATCTGTCGTTCCAGCAAAAACTCTGCAAAAGTTAACAGAAGCTGCTGATTTTCCGGGAGTAAGTGCTGTAACTTACCTAGCAAATCTTCCAAAAGTTCGATCGTTTGAGAAGTCATCTTGTTCCCCTCAATGTTAGCGATAATCTCATTATCCGTTATTTTTTGGCGATCGATGCTCGTCTTGAAACAAAAGCACCAATGCTGTACAATCGGAGGAATCTCGGCTGAGCCAAAGGCTGACTGTAGCACCAAGTCAGATTCAGTAATTTTTCAGCTCTTAATTATAGCATGAACTGCACAGAAATTTTTATGAAGAAGCTATCTACAATGCGCGAGAGGTACTAGATTTACTAATCGAGAGTTGTCAGGCTGAAGGTAAACCATTGCCAGCAACTAAGAAGCTAGAACGATTATTTCAGGCGGCTTAAAACTGTTGTTTTATTGATGAGGTGGTTAAGAAATGTAAAAAATTATGAGTACCGCAGTATATAATGATACACTCTTGATATGTAGTGAATGTTAGCGATCACAACCCTAGTCCAGAATGTCTAGACGCGAAAGATTGCTAGTAAAAGCTTGAGAAGCTAAGATAGATGATAGGGGTAGCTCATTTATATGGGTTAATGAATTAGGAAATGAAAATTATTATAGAATGGTAAATAATTATGGGAAAAGTAGGCAGTGGTCAAATTAACAAACAACAAGTGCCAAAGTATATCCCTACACCTGTAGATGAGTTAAGACTGTTGATTAGGCACTTTATAGAAAAAGATGATACAAAATATCAATATCAGGAGGCTTTAACAAACAATATTTCCTACAATCTGCAACATTTGGAATATCTTAATTTTATAGTGAGCGATCAAAATCGATACTTGAGGCTAACAAATGTTTTAATAAGACAGACAATCAAAAGTATTGTTATTATTACTGTAGGAATAATTGAGGGAATATTATACTATTTAATATTGACTCGTGGTCAGCCAGCAACTACTGAGTGGGAATCAGTTATGAAGATAAAAAATACTAAAAAAGCTTGGGACAAAGAGTATAAAATTGAAAATGAA
>JAYUGZ010000293.1:0-1936 GCA_043767465.1 Cyanobacteriota bacterium | reverse complement strand
CGAATCCCAGCTAACTGGAGAAGCCAGCCCCTACTATATTTTTCATCCCCACGTCCCTCGACGCATCCACGATTTCAATCCCAAAATTAAAATAATCGCCCTACTCAGAAACCCAGTAGAACGCGCAATTTCCCACTATCATTACTACATAAAAATCGGATACGAATCATTATCTCTCGAAAGTGCGATCGCCTGCGAGCCCGATCGACTAAAAGGCGAAATCGAAAAACTCCAAGCCAACCCAACCTACTACAGTTACGAACACCAACACCACACCTATCTCAGTCGTGGCATATACGCCGACCAACTTCCAGCCTGGATGCAGCTATTCCCCAAATCCCAACTTTTAATCCTCAAAAGCGAAGACTTGTACACCAATCCCTGCGGCACATACAACACCGTGTTAGAACTTCTAGACTTGCCGCCCCACCAACTAGAAACCTACGAAAAATACAACTCCAACCAATATCCCCCGATCAACGAGACAGTATACGAGCAATTAACGGCATATTATCGATCGCACAACCAGAGATTAGCTCAAATGTGCGATCGAGACTTCGGCTGGGACTAATCATTTCTGCAATTGTAGATACTGTCTTGATCTGTCAAGGGGTAGCAGTCAAATAATTGGGGTCGAAAGGCTTTTGGGACTTTAAAATCCCAAAAGCCAAATGCACCAACTTCCGCATGATTGGCGCCAATTACCTGCATTTTTACCTTTCCACGACCCAATAATCGCTCAGTCATAGCTTTGAGCAAAGGATTACAACGCATCGCCACCACCGCAGGCATATACAATGCCTTTCGTAGCCGGACATTTCCCGTACAAGACAAAGGAGTTTTGCCTTTCACGGAAGTTCCAGAACTACGCTCACAGGGAGTTAAGCCCGCATAAGCTGCTAATTGACGAGCATTTTTGTAATCTTCAATCCGACCAACTTCAGCTAACAATAAAGCAGCCGTCTGTTCTCCAATTCCCGGAATAGAAGTCAATAGATCGCGCTGCTCTTTTAAATGTGGATGCTGGTCAAAATGATCGCTAATCATTTTTTTGATTTCTGCTTGTTGTTCTTCGATGTATTTCAAATGAGCTTTCGTAAGTTTAGCTACAGTTTCCGTAGCTGTTTCCAAACGATTCTTTTCCTGTTGATACATCTGAGTCAAAGATTCTAGTCGTCGCAGTAAAGCTTGTAATTCCTTAACTTCCAACGGGGTTGGTGTCCACAAAGACGGTTTCATCGCCGCACAAAAACGAGCAATCAGTGCCGCATCTACGGAGTCTGTTTTAGTTCTCAGAAGTTCGCCTTTAGCAAACCCTTTAATCCGGGCCGGATTGACGATGCTGACCTGAAACCCAGCCCCATAGAGGAATTCGGCTAAGGCTTCTCCGTAAATGCTAGTGGCTTCCATGCAAGCATGGAGTTCGACTACACTTTGTTGTTGAAGCCAGTTATGTAAACTCTCAAACCCTTGAATATTGTTCGTAAACTTTCTGGGTTTAGTTGCACGACTTTCTGTACAGTAATGAGACATGAAAATCTCTTTTACTGATGTCTATACCTAAGACTGTTGATGTCATTGTTTGCTCCAGATATACTCCAATTTATGAAAGAACCGACAGGCAATTGAATACTAACGAGAGTAAATGCAGGCTTTCCCGGGGATGCCGAGAGCCTAAGATACCGCCTGTGTTTTGTGTGCGCCTGTCATCAGTAATGTCCGCTTATCTACGCAACAGACTTATGCAGTCTAAGGGGCGGGCCAACTTCACCAATTTCTGATGTTCTTGAAGAACACTTTCTACTGTTACAGAACCATTTGTACGAAACTTTCCTTGTTTCTTTAGATTTACTTTGCTTGTCGGTATGATCGCCCACTTGTCGGCTCGATCACCTGATGGCCTGGTCGGCTCGATCGCCTGGTCGGCTCGATCGAA
>JAYUGZ010000292.1:0-4904 GCA_043767465.1 Cyanobacteriota bacterium | reverse complement strand
TTTCCGTCGTTGGTTTCGTCAATGACGACCAATTTAGACAAGCGGCTTTTGCGAGCTGAACTTTTGTGAGAGAGCAAGTGGCTTTTGTAAGCTTTGCGGCGCACAATTTTACCGCTGCCGGTCGCTCTAAAGCGCTTTGCGGCTGCTTTGCGAGTTTTGAGTTTTGGCATGGACTGGTGTTATTTGGACACAAGCTCTAACGGTATCACGTTTGTGGTGCTTTCTGCAAGCTGGATTTGCGGAGATATACGGGATGGGCGATCGGCCGGCTCTTGACTGTGTTGATGGGCGATCGGTTACGATCTGGGCATAGGGAGCGTGAAGATTATGAGCAAAACGCCTTTTGAGGAGTCACACAATTCAGATGACGAACTTCTAGCTGAGTACAACTTTGATTATAAAAAGGCAAAGCCTAACCGCTTTGCTGCTCAAACTGGAAAGCAACTGCTAAAAGTTGTGGTTTTAGATGAAGATGTAGCTCAAGTTTTTACAACATCAGAGTCGGTCAATAAGGTGCTAAGGGCACTAATTGAGTCAATGCCACAACTTACAGACGGCGACACAGCCTAACATCGAATTGGCCATGTCTGTGAGTAGGCGTTGCTGATTTGGAGTATGATTTACCTCCGAAATTTAGTAGGGGCAATTCATGAATTGCCCCTACTCTAAATTTCAGGGATTGGCTAAGCGAGTGAATCATACCTCAATTCAGCAACGCCTCTGTGAGTAGTTTAAGAATAAAACCGTATTACAGCCAAATAAACTTATGCAAGTTCTAGCAGCTAAATCCTATACAGAGTATCGGAACAATACTTACTGGGTGAAAGGGACTCGGATTGCCATTGACTCAGTTGTTTGTGCTTTCCAAAAAGGGGAATCGCCTGAAAGCATTGTTCAATCATTTCCCTTGCTGACTCTCGAACAAGTTTATGGATCGATCGCCTTCTACCTAGCCAATCGTACTGAAATTGATGCTTACCTGGGGGCAGAAGAAGCCGCATTTGATGCGATGCCTCAACCGCTACAGTCTACAGATCCGGTTTTGTACAACACATTAATCGCAGCAAAGACAGCAAGACAGCAGGTGAAATCGTGAATGTTCGTTTCTGATGCAGGCTAAAAATCCTGTGGTGCAAGTCGTATTATTACTGAACTTGTCGCTGCTCTCGATACAAGCGGAGGGCGTAAACTCCGGTGGCAGTTGACTGCAATTCTTTAATTGCCGCCGCCATTTCGATCGGCAATTCTTCAATTTTCGCTACCGAAACCGGATGTTCCGACGGCAGCAAAACAGGGGCCGCCAGCGCAGCAAAAGTTATGTCTGCTGCCGATATTGTATCGCCTACTAAATAGGTTTTGCCACCTGCTAATCTTCGATCGATACTCTCAAAAATTTCTTTGATTCCTTGCAGCGAACTGGCGGCGGAATCTGCTGTTATGTTGTAGACTTGCCGCACTTTGGCGCTAATCAACGGAAAGGCTATTTCAAACCCTATTCGCTCAAGTACGGGGGTACTGTTGCACCAAGCTCTTCGCATTGTTTTGCGATCGCCCGATCGATAAAAATATCCCCAATTTCGAGTATCCGCTCCCAGTCTAGCATCAAATAACTCTTCAAGTTCTTCGACTTCTCGGCGCATTTCTGGCTCTTTTGGATACAAACGCTGACTTTCGGGACTTAGCATATCGAGGTAATGCAAGATGTCTGTTGAATCGGTAAAGTTGCCAGATTTTGTAACTAAAACGGGAACGCTGCTGCCTCCGTGTTTGCGGGTGGTCAAAAGGTGAAAAACTGGTACGTGTCTTTCTTCGATGTAGGGAATTTTTAGCAAGTCAAGGGCCCACCGCACTTTTTCGCAGTAGTGGCTGATCGGAATGGTAATAAGGCGGACGACTTCGGCATTGGCAACTGTTGAATGATTCATAAAGTAATTGAGGTTTGTAAATATTTACAGTTTTTTGGCATTTGCGTAAAAGTCAAGCACTGAAGTCCTGACTGCAAACAGTATTTTGGGTGAAGATTTATCGATTTACTGCTCTGCAAAATATGCTTGACAAAGCTCAGCGGGAATCGGCACTGGCTTGCGAGTTGACAGTGTAATAAAACAACCAGATTGTTGGGCGAGCGCAGCAACTTTACCAGCTACAATTATTTCAGCATCCATCATCCACTTAAGCGATTTCATTTTACTCATCCAAATTTTCCCCGTTGGTCGATCGAAAATATTAATCGGCTGCTTGTATTCAATTGCTGTTTTCACCAGCAGCGGAGCCACACCGTTTTCCAGCATTTTTTGTACTGGAAAATAAGGCGCAGCAAGTGCGATCCGCAAGTCTTCCAACCAGCGGATGTAAACAATATTGCTGACGATTCCCGCAAAGTCGATATCGTAAGTTTGTACGGGAAAGCTTAATTCTATTTCCAAAGGTCTTTTCTGTTCGCGGGAGGCTTGCATTTTAGGTACTTCCAGTCTATTTTTAATGAGTGAAAAACTGCCTCGCTTGGGGAGGAAAATTAGAGGCAGAGCAGACCGATCTGCGTTACCAGGCTCTTCCTAGTAACGAGTAGATTAATCAGTCTATCGCACTTTTAAGACCGAACGGTCTGTTTGAGAGAAAAAAAATTATCCGGTTCTAAAGTTGACTGTCGAGATATCCGTGCAAATGCTGAACGGCTCTTTTGACGTGAATTGCATCCCCATAAAGTTTGCTCATCATCACGGCTCCTTCCAGCGTTGAAATCACAATAGTTGCGACTGCATCAGCTTCGACATTTTCTCGCACCTCGCCTTTAGCAATTCCTTTGTTAATAATTTTGCAAATCAAAGCGCGCCAACCATCCATTGCTATTTGCACTCGCTGACGCAAAGCTGGATGAGCGTCATCGCTTTCGACTGCTGTATTTAACAGGGGACAGCCACCTGGAATTGGAGGATTTTCGGCAAAAGTGCTAAATAAAGATATAACAGCTTTTAGCCGATCGACCGCATGATGTTTTCCTTTCAAAGCCCCGAGATATTGTCGGCGCATACATTCGGCAGCAAAGTCAAAAGCTTGCAGGGCTAACTCATCTTTACTCTTAAAATGGTTGTAAATTCCTCCTTTTTGCAAGCCTGTAACGCGCATGATGTCAGACATAGAAGAACCGGAGTAGCCGTACTGATTGAACAGTGCTGCGGCTTCCCTGAGAATTTTTTCTCTGGTTTCTTGAGCTTTTGACATTTTTATGCCACTAACCGACTTATCGGTCTTTTTTAGAGAATAGCAGAGCGAACGGTGAATGGCAAGGGGCGATCGACAATTAATTTAAAATTTAACTTAAAGCCGATCGCCCTAACCGTCTCGCACCATCCACACCAACATCCCCAGCAACGGTTCCACAGGTGGCACAGGATAGTCATTGAGGTCAATTGTCAGAGTTTTTGCCTCCAACTTCAAAAATCTCCAAGCAGTGCCACTACTGACACTTCCGTAGATTGTGCCGATCGCCATATTGTTGCTTTCCTTAAACTTTTGAGCCGCCACCATTTCGGCCGCGCACTGTCCCAATCCTACTTTTAAATCTGCTTTTCTCGCTTCAACAATCACAATCGCCGGCGCTTCGATTAATATTTGTTCGGGAGAACGACTGATTAAAAAATCGCAGATTCCGCTCAATCCCAACTCCGGCTCTACAGTAAAATCTTCTCCCGAAAATAAACTGACTTGCCGCTGTAAAATTTTTCGGACTTCGACTAAAATAGGACTAATAATCAGTTCCGTAGCTTGCGGGGCGGGACGCCATCGCGCTTTTTCAGAACCCGTAGCTGTAGCAAGCGGTAATCCTTCAATTAGGGATTCAGTCAAATATACACTAGGCTCGATGGGTTCGGTTGGTGGCAAAAATCGCCCTGCTTCTACGGTTGTTAAGTCGAAAGCCTGTTTAGCCTTTCTGAGTGTAAATTCACTGTAGGGCATTAAAAAACCTTCTATTAATGTAGCATTGGATTAAATTTGAAATCAAAATCATGGCATACAGCGATTTTACACTGCGAAAGGTTAAGCAAAGCTTCGGATTGACCGCAGTTGAAGGCGGGCGCTTTTTGCCGGAAGTTGAGCCGATCGCACCCAGTGCCATTTTAGCAGGTTTGTTGGCAGATACAGTGCCTTGGGCGATCGCCGTAGGAACCGAAAAAGCCAAATCAGAACTAATTATCGCTCCCGCACTTTTGGAAGTCAAACGATTACTCAACCGCCAAATCAGCGTATTTTCCGGCACTGATTTCACAGTCGATACCGCAGCGGGATTAAATGGAGTTTGCGATTTTTTAATCAGTCGCTCTCCCGAACAATTTGAGATAGAAGCACCTGCTGTTATGCTAGTAGAAGCGAAGCGAGATAATATCAACAGCGGTTTGGGGCAGTGCATCGCTGAAATGGTGGCAGCTCAAAGATTTAATGAAATTAATAATAATTCAATTCCGACTATTTACGGTTCAGTAACTACCGGCACTGCTTGGAGATTTATGAAACTCGAAGGACAAATTGTGACTATTGATGTCAGCGATTATCCGTTTCCTCCTGTCGAGACAATTTTGTCGATGCTTGTTTGGATGGTACGGGATGGTTGAGAAGAAGTTCGGCAACGGATTCTGTAACGGATTTAACGGATGTCAGAAAGAAGGAAGTTCGGCAACGGATTGTGTAACGGATTTAACGGATGTAACGGATGGAAGGAATAAGGAAGAAGGAGCCATTATGAAATAACAAATAACAAATAACAAATAACAAATAACAAAAAAAATAGGCTAGCCGTATTTCACAGTGCCTATCTCAATCAATATTTTAATGGCTCCCCGCAACGCCGTCTTACCTCAGCTTTTGACCTGGTATTTTACCAGGTGGGCACCGTTGGCTCGGACTTA
>JAYUGZ010000291.1:0-1936 GCA_043767465.1 Cyanobacteriota bacterium | reverse complement strand
GATTGGCGCTTTCAGACTTGGGCGATCAAAAAGGGGCGATCGACGATTTCAATCAAGCGCTGCAAATTAATCCCGGTCGCGCTAACACTTATTTTAACAGAGGATTGGCGCTGTTTCGCATCAATAACGATCGCTCTGCCTTAGCTGATTACACTCAAGCAATTCAACTCAATCCCAGTTATGCCAAGGCTTTTGCTAACCGAGGAATTACGTTGGTGAGAATGGGAGATAGACAAGGGGCGATCGCAGATTTGCAGCAAGCGGCTCGTTTATTTAGGGCTCAAGGAATGAATGCAGATGCTCAAAAAGCATTAGATTTGATTGGTCAACTGCAAAAGTAATGAACCCTCTGATATAATATCATCAAGGATACATAATAAATTCTATGGTCAAGCCAATCTACTTTTCAACCCATGCCAGAGAGCGAATGCTGCTGCGGGGTGCGGTCGAGAATGAGGTGATTATTGCCATTCGTTCGGGCAACTGGCAACCAGCCAAGCAAGGTAAGTTTTCAGCCCGCGCTCAATTTGATTTTAGCAATCAATCTCCCATTAATCAACAGTTTTACGCTTACAAAGCTGTTAAGTCAATTTTTACAGATGCACCGGAAAAAATTGTAGTAGTGACAGTAAACGTCTATTACTTTAACTAAAAGGATTCAATCATATGAGAATACGATACGATCGAGAAGTTGATGCTCTATACATAGAGTTACTGCCATTAGCACCGGGAACAGCGGAAAATCGAGAATTGAGTGAAGACATTATTGCTGATTACAGTCCTGACGGTCAACTGGCTGGATTAGAAATTCTTGATGCTTCGCAAGTTTTGGGGGATCAACTAAAAGAAATCATTGTCGAAGATGCTTCGATTGGTGTCATTCATCAACTGGCTCTTTTGATGAAGTGAGAATGACAGAAATTAGGCACGGCTTCTATTACGAAACAGGGCACAACAGTGCTGTGCCCCTACCGAATATCCGTATGACGGTCGATCGGCATTTCAGTCCTTTTCAAAGGACTTTCGCTATGAGACGGGGGTTTAAACCCCCGTCGGACTCGACAACAAACGCGAGAATTAATATTACTCTTCCCCTAAAACCTCACCGTCACCAAAATCACCCGCCGAGGCTGATTTTCCGCTTCAATAGTATACTCAACCCGCCCAAAACCTTTCGGCCCCGGTTCAACTAAATCGTAGCGAGATGTCACCGTACCGGCGGCTGTATCGTATTGAGCAAAAACAGCACCGGGATTCCTCCCAGCAGACGCATCGGCATCTCCTCCCCAAGAGCTCGTATCATCTATTCGCGATCGAGTTGGTAAGACAGAAGCCGCGATTTCAGGAGGTGTCAATCTTTGATCGGCTAAGACTCTTTGAGCGTTATGAATCGCGCACATTGTCGGCCCGGAAATTTTGGCATCGCTATATTGATCTTCCCATTTTTGCACGAAGCCAAAACCAACATTCGGGCCGACTTTCTCCTGTCTTTGCCGCCCCCACAGCCGACTGGTATCTGATGCAAAATTAGAACCGCTGCCAGTTACGGCTAATTCGGTTCTTTTGCTGGTAAAATTGCGGTTGACAAATTCTTTGTCTGCCGTGCGAATAGCGTTAGCTGCACTTGCCTCTACTTTACTGCTAACATTAGTATTGCCTTGTAAGATCGGTGATAGAACACCGGGGATGGGTTGTGCTCCACAATATTTTTGAATACCGTTGAAAACGCGATCGGCTGATAAAGCACTAATCGGAAATTCTAGGGAATAAGCCTCGGCGGGTTTGGGAAAAAAGATGCCGGATGTTGCGGAAGCAGCAAAAGAAGCGCCACCCCAGATGACGATCCGATTAAATTGACGGCGGCTGATACTCATAGTTTATTTACTCCCAGGAGAGCTTGCCCCCGGCTCAAGTTGAGCTTTCATAAACCAGTACG
>JAYUGZ010000290.1:0-1937 GCA_043767465.1 Cyanobacteriota bacterium | reverse complement strand
AAAATTAGCCGATCGGCTAATTGACTGGGACGTTGCATCTGACTGGGAAACTCCTTTATCTGAAGTTCGAGAAAAACTGGGCATTCTACCATTAATTGATTGAATTTTTAACTCGTAACTGCACTGCAAAATTATGCAAAGCACAATTTACAAACCGGTAATCAGCCTGAGCCCGCGAGAAAGAGCGATCGCCCAATTAGTAGCCCAAGGCCTGCCAAACAAATGTATTGCCAAAAAATTAAATATCAGCCACTGGACGGTTGCTACTTACGTAAGGCGGATTTTTATCAAGCTCAGTGTTTGTTCCAGAACTGCGATGATTGCACTGTTGATGCAAGAAAATTTGCTCTGGGACTCGTAAGTCCGGTGCGTTAGAGATCCCCCTCGCATCCCCCGAAAGCAAGGGGGACTTTGACCAATTTCTTGTTCCCCCTTTTTTAAGGGGGGCTAGGGGGGATCAGCTTTAACTGAACCGTATTGGCCCATAAGCACCCTACACACATATACCCCGAGACAAATAAAAACCCAGTTTACCTGTGAAACCGGGTTTTTATTTGCAATGTTTAAAACCTTTTATGCCAAAGCCAAAGAAGGAGAAGAACTTCTCAAAAAACTCAGCAATTCTCGATTCACCGTTTGTGGCGCTTCCTGCTGAATCCAGTGACCGCAATTAGGGATTAATTTTAACTTAAACGGAGCCGTAATTAACCGATCTAAACCTTCTACAAGTTTGTGGCTTAAAAACGCATCTTCTTCTCCCCAAAGCACTAAAGTAGGTACTGTCACAGGTTCTAACTTCTGTCCCCAATGCCAAAGGCGCTGCGGGTGAAACATTTGCTGGTAATAATTCATCGCCGCTGCTAATACTCCCGGCTTTTCTAAAGCCGTCTGATAAATCTTAGTTTCCTCAGCGCTAAAAGCTCCTTTGCGAACAGCTTGTCCCTGCAAAATATTTTGGACAAAATCTTTCAAGTTTTGCCTAATTAACCATTCCGGGATGCCGGGAACCTGAAAAGCCAAAATGTGCCAACTGCGGCGGAGTTGATCGAAATTGCTTGCCATTTCCTGCACGAATCGCTGGGGGTGCGGAGCATTTAAAATTGCCAAGCGGTTGAGTTGTTCGGGGAATTTTTGAGCTATATGCCACGCGATCGCCCCGCCGCAATCGTGACCGACAATGTGAGCTTTTTTGTAGCCGAGGCTGGCAATCAAACCGCGAATATCTGCACTCAGCGTATCCAAATCGTAGCCGGTTGTCGGCTTGTCCGAATCGTTGTAGCCCCGCAAATCCGGCACCACAACCTTGAAATGACGCGCTAGAGCCGGAATTTGATGGCGCCAAGAATACCAAAACTCTGGAAACCCGTGCAGGAGCAGAACGAGCTCGCCTTCTCCTTGAGAAACGCAGTGCAGGCGGATGTTATTGGTTTCGACAAAGATGTGTTGCTGTTCGGAATCTAAAGACTTCATAGTTGAAAAGTTAGACTTATTTTTGGGAAGTAGAGAACCTGCTGACTTAGCGCGGCCCAAACGACCCAATGGTTTTAATTCTTCTGCTTTTATTGTAGCTGATTTTCGATCCCCGCGGCAGGAATGTAGTTAAACTTAAAACTTGTAGCGTTTTTGGGTGTCCTGTTTTTTGGTTTAACTACTTATCTCAAATTTAGCAATTGAAATCTGTTGTTTTAACAGCGCCGGAGGCGATTCAATAATAGCACAATTTCGTCAGTTGCCGATCGCAATTTTGCAGCCGACAGGTCAGATTGATTGACGATAATGCTAAACACCAGCGGCTCGTAATTCGCAACTTCGATATATCCCGACAGCGCCGAAACTCCGCTCAAAGTGCCTGTTTTTGCTTGCAAAAGTACGCGGTTTGGTGTAATGTTTATGCGATTTTTCAAAGTGCCGTTTTCGCCAGCCACGGGCAGTGATGC
>JAYUGZ010000289.1:0-4914 GCA_043767465.1 Cyanobacteriota bacterium | reverse complement strand
AGGGTGCGTCGCTGTGAGACTTTCGATTTTGTTTCGAGATTGTTGATAGCGACGCACCCTACACTATTTCTGGTAGGGTGCGTCGCTGTGAGACTTTCGATTTTGTTTCGAGATTGTTGATAGCGACGCACCCTACACTATTTCTGGTAAGTTCTTAATCAGATTCATCTTCCGATATTGCCTGATACTCCAAAAGCTGTTCCCCTCGAATAATCCACAATTTACCCGCAACTTCTGCCGCATCCAATCCGCGAATTAATATTTCTACAGCCGCTTGCAAATCTTGCGGTTTCGCTTGAGAAGGCAGACGCAATACCACAATCCCAGAATAATCAGAAGGATTGTAGCGGAGGCGATTGCCAAACCCCCTATCCAAAGTCACCAAACATCTACCTTCCATCCGACAGATATCAATTAACAATCCATCCGCCGTTGAACTCAAATTTTGTTCCCGTACAGTTGCAACATCGTGGCCCGCCAAACGTAACAGCGAAACAACGCGAATGCTGCCCAAATTTTCATCAAGTTTTAACTTCACCCTGCAACTACCTTTGTTTCACCCACAGGAATTTCGACATAACAATCTCTTGCCAACTCAGCCGCATAAGCAATACAAGCCAAAATATCTTCTCGTTCAATTCCCGGATATTCCTCAAGCAATTCTTCCACAGTCATGCCGCCAGCGAGAAAATCAAGAATCAGAGAAACCCAAATGCGATGGCCGCGAATACAAGGTTTGCCAAAGCAGATATTCGATTCGATTGAGATGCGAGACAGTAAATTATTTTGAGTCATATCTGTTCAATGAGATATTTTCCATTGATTCATTGTAATGAATTTTAGGGTTGATTTGTGGGAACCCAGAAACCGGGTTTTTTACGACAATATTTCGTTTCCACCCGCAGATGTGGCCAAAAACCCGGTTTCTTCAGTCGGTGGGGGGCCTACAAATCATCGCCATCTCCCCAAATCTCAGATAACTTTTCCAACAACTCTTCAGCAATCAGATTCAGTTCCGCTTTCACCTCCTCCTCCATATCTGAAACCTTCTCAACAGGTGAAGATTTATGACTTGAGAAAGATAGATTTCTACTTCCCGCTAAAGCCTTCCCCCCTTCATATCCCCAGTCAGATTTCTCACTACTGCGATAAACTTGATTCAGAATTGCCACAATTTCCGAAATAGATTTGTTTTGCAATTTCTCCCGAACTTGTGCTTGTACGGGGTCATCTTCTGCCAAATCCGATAGCAACTCTTCAATTTCACCTTGCAACAGCGGAATTGCCAACTCAATCCGATCCAAATAATCCAACAATTCCTCAATTGGTTTGAGATTAGTTAGAGAAATCTCTTCAGTTTCATCCACAATTTCCACAGCCGGAATAAACCCCAAAAGTTTGACTTTATCGAAAGGTTCCGCAAACCCAACGGCGATATAAGCAATCCGATTTTCGCGCACTTCCGGCAGAGAAATTGCCGTTTCTCCAAGCATCACCGGACAGCATTCAATCTTGCCAATTCCCGGTAAGACTAAATCCGCCACATCCAAAACCGCCCGCATTCCTGGATTCCAACTATCACCGCCATCAATATCGGTTTCCAGTTCCATCCATTCCAAAAAATAGTTAACCGCCCAAACCGCCAAGGTATTGAAATAAACCCGTTTCCCTTTTTGCGGATTAGCTTGCTCTGAAGCAAATTGCAAAGCCAAATTGCGTGCAGTTTGCTCCAGAGGAATTTCTAACAAATAAGTATCCATGCTATTCACCATTATTCCTCCGGTTGATATCCAAACTCAAGTGCAATCTCTTTAAGTAGCGGCAAACCTGCTCTCTTCCAATGAGAGTTTAGAGTTTGATAATTAATGTTTAACTCTCTGGCAATTACAGACAATTTATCAGGAGGGTCTTTCAGCAATCGCCGTGCGAGTAACTGAGAATTAGCATCCGGTTTGTCACTGGGATAACTGTTTCGCAATTTTCCCTCCGGGTCGTCTTCAATATACTGCCAAAGCTGGCGGCCGATGCGCTGCTGATTTTTCGCTTGTTCTCGCTCAATCAGTTGCTCAATCCCAACTTCTGTGGTATCGTCAGCCATTCCTTCAGAATCAAACTTTTCACCTGT
Source organism: Cyanobacteriota bacterium (assembly GCA_043767465.1). Classification (GTDB taxonomy): domain Bacteria; phylum Cyanobacteriota; class Cyanobacteriia; order Cyanobacteriales; family Microcoleaceae; genus Microcoleus. The sequence goes on along the minus strand of JAYUGZ010000289.1, from coordinate 2,789 downwards.
TTTGGTCTTAGTTGGAGCATCCAAACTAAAAGTAAAAGGTTGCCGTTCTAACTTGCGGTACTGGTCAAGAATTTTGAGTTGAATAATTTTATTAAACCGCTTAACCACTCTGGTTCGCAACACATCATCAGCGATATTATCGAGGTCAATTTCCCGAAAAAATATCGGCAGCGTTTTGAAAAAACCCCCATAGGCCTCATTCACTGCTCCATCAAAATCAATCTTAGGATCAGGTTCCCGATATTTGCGACTTCCGGGCAAATCGGGAATCAGTTTACACAATTGATTTTTGAATCTTTCTTGTTCCGTACTCCCCTGTTGGGAGTCTTTCAAGAGTTGTAGAAGTTCGCGTAACTGTTCGTCGGTGTTCACAGGCACGTTGGTATGGCATGGGGATAATTCCATTATCCCAGAGAAAATAGCGCAGTAACGTGCCAGCAAGAACAAAGTCAAGGAAATCGGCTTGAGTTCCGAAGGTGGCCGCAAGTTGAAATTTGTGGCTACAGGAACCAAGCCTGGTAAGGGTTCGACGGGGGTATCATGTCTCGTCATAGTCTAGTTTTTGGGTGTTGATACTTTGATGTCGCAGGGGTTGGAGAGTTTATGCAGATTTAGGGAAAGTTTTTTAGTGCTGTCCCCGATGGAAGGACATCGCACCGCGCCCTTCTTCGTGTCAAGTTAAGGTTAAACCCAATCAGAGACGGCTGTTTGACGATTCAGGCCAGATCCCCCCTAGCCCCCCTTAAGAAGGGGGGGACAAGAATCGGATCAAAGTCTGTTTAACGGGGGAAAAGAGTCCGATCAAAGTCCCCCTTCTTAAGGGGGATTTAGGGGGATCTAGACTGCGATACAAACGAGAGATACAGAGGATTTCAGTCTTAAACAGTATCCTTCATTGCATTAGAATGCCGTTCTTCCCGCCACCGAGATTCAGCTTCCGCATACCGTCGTTCTGCGGCGGCAATCTCCTCCTCATAATGCTTGATTTTGTTCCCGTATTTGTGATTCAACCACTGAATATCGTGGGCGAAACTTTCCTTCAATTTTTGTTCTTGGACTTCCACCCATTCAATTTTTAACTGGGCCATTTGTTCCGGGGAATAAGTACCAGCGGGCGGTTCATACTGTTCGGCAATTTGAGCAACATCGGCTTTAAACTTAAAGTACCGCTGTTCCCGTTTTTCGTCCTGGTCTTTTTCGATTTGATGCTTTTCGGTCAAGTACCAGCCGATTTGAAAGTCGGCTTCTACCATGTCCCAATTCTTCAGTCGCCCGCTGGTATCGCCTTCGCTGACAAATTTAGAGCGACGCAGGTTTAAGGCTTGCTCGTAGGCGAGTTCTCGCTGTTTGAGAGTAACTTCTTCGTCGATTCCGGCAATCTGATTTGCTTCGATTTCGGTGATTTCTTGGGGGAGGCTGCTTTCGTATTGCCCAATTAGGGAACGGGCGTGTCCGGGCATTTCAAAGGCGTCGTTTTGCAGTGATGCGGCTCCCCATAACATTACTACGGGTAGGCTGGCTGCGATCGCATTTAACACAATTCCCCCCGGTAATCCCAACCCGATCACAATTCCCAGAGACATCGCGTATTCGGTGCCGCTCAATCCCAGGGCTAAAGCTACATCGCTGAAGGGTAGTTTATTCAAATGTTGACCTTCTACTTGTAGCACTAAGGTGGTTTGAGATTGGTAAAAAGTTTCGCCAAATTCATTTTTGGGAGGATCAGCTTGTTTTTGTTTTTCGATGTCTTTCAAGGCTTGCATGGTGCTGCTTTTTTTGCGATGATGTTCCATGACTTTCATCACTTTTTTATCTGCTACTACTCCCGCAGCGCCGCCGATGAACAAACTCGCGGGAATGCTCATACTTCCCATGCCAGAAGTCAGTATTTTAGCCCCTGCACTGAAGGTAATCGCACTGATTAACCCTACCAAAATATTGACTATTTTCTTGGTTTCAGGGTTGGGGGTGTTCTTTGCTAAGGGTGTTAAATCGTTAATCCGATTTTTGGCTTTTTCTCCTTCTGCATATCGTTTTTCCCGCTGACTCATTTGGGATTTGATTTGTTCGGGGAGTAGGGCGGTTAATTCTTGGTGCAGGTATTGCCATGCGACGATGCTGGAGGTAGAGTTATGGTGATTGGTGGTAGAATTCATGGGTTTTATCTCGTTGTTTTTTGCTTGATAAGATAGTGTCGCTACGGATTGAAGGTTTAGGCAGAATTCGGGGAAAAAAGTTCGGCAGCGGATTTTGTAACGGATTTAACGGATGTAACGGAACTGCTTTGGCAGTTGTTGTAGATACAGGAAATTCTAGGTTGGTAATAAGGACTTTAGTCCTCACAAGAAGGAATAAAGTCCTTATTACCAACCCAATTAATTGGATTTGGTTGTCATTTTTCTGGCTTTGGTAAAGGCTGCATCAATGCAAGGTGTCATCGATCGCCTAACTGCATCTTCGTCTTTGCCTTCATCTAAAACACAAATGCTTTCTTTGCTGCTCAACTCGTTAGTTAAGTCTTCGTATAATTGACCTTGAGGTATGATGAATGAGATGACTACTCCCTGTTTTTCAATGTCGTTAACGAGGGTTTTGACTCGACTAAAATCGATCGCCCGCTCCCCTTGACGTGGCTCAAAGTCATTGGCTACAATGGTTAGTATGCCTGGGTTTTTGTTGGTTTGATGTTGTTGTTGAATGGCACTTTGACTGCGTTCCAATAAGGCAACAAGAGAGGTTCCCGGTTGTTTGTTGGTAATCGATCGCCCATTGTGTTGACATTCCCCCAT
>JAYUGZ010000288.1:0-4919 GCA_043767465.1 Cyanobacteriota bacterium | reverse complement strand
TCTCCATCAAACAGGCTAACCCAGAAGCGCTGCATTCCGGCTGTGCCTGTACAAAATAGCAGTTTGCTCAACAAGTTTAAAGCTAGTTCGTTGAGCTTTTCGTCGGAATCGTAAGCTACAACTAGGGATCGCTTTGGGTTCATGCGCGATCGAAAGTGAGCTCGAAAACGTTCTAAATACTCGGCAAGCTGGAAGTTATCGCTTAGAGGGAGATTTCTCGATCGCAACTGCTGCGAATCTAGCAGCAATTGCCGAATTGTCGCAGTTAACTTGCGCGCCATATTACAGGCGATCGCCACCAGCGCTTTTGCCTCCACAACCGTCAGGGAGCGGCGCTGGGTGTAGCGTCTGAGCGGGTTAGTATTGCGCATCAGCCAAAGCACAACCCGATTTTTGATAATTGACTCCAATTCCAGGTCCTTCGACACTGCCAGCATTTCTTCCGCACCTCCGAGATACAAGGCTTCGATCGCCAGCAACATCAAGTCAATTTGCAATCTAGCCCGGCGGGAACACCCGCCATCGTTCGGCGACAAGTCTGGCAAACTGTCTAAAATCAACGGGTTTGACTCGGTAAGCGAAGTTTCTGACGGCATTAAGATCACGGCAACATCCATTCCAAACAAACTATACGGTTATCCGGGGTCTCTGGCATGACAAATTCTCAACCAAGGACTCCTCTGGGATACTTTATTTTTATCGCTCAGTTCTATATTCTGACTTTAATTTAGCAGCTAGTGGCTTAAGTGTGACCATAAAGAGCGATCGCTCCGCAGAGGGGACAGGGGTATAGGGCAGTTTTCAAGCTCGTCGGGTACGATCGGGAAGCAGACGTAGGAGTAAGACTAATGATTGCAACTATTTTCCCGTTTCTGACTGTTTTGGTGCAAATTTTAATTATGTTTTTGGCGATCGCGATCGAATCGTGGTTCTTGCAAAAACTACTTCAACTCAGCCCCAAAACCAGCGTTGAATATGCAGCCATCCTCAATCTATCTTGCACTTGCATCGGTTGGCTAGTTTTCTTCGGCATTGAAAGCGTTCTTTCCAAAGATTTGCGCGAACGGCTGATCGACTATATATTATTAGGCGGTCAGCGGGATATTTACGCTGTCCTAACCCTGCTTGCCACCTGCATATTGGTAGTGACTTTTATCGCCAAATTGCCAGCATTAGAACTGTTAAACAACTGGGTTGGCGGCAATAAAAAAGCTGCTGTCACACCTCAATTTAAACGGTCATTTTCCCTGATCCGCCGTCCTCCCACGAAAAAGTTTTTTAAAGTAAGTACCCAATTTGGGGCAATTTTAATTTCCCACACAGTTAGCAATTGCCTGATTCTCACAGTCTTATTTTTGCAAAAAGTCCATTGAAATCAACGCCTTTAATGTTGTTCCTTCTTCTGAATTTTTCCCGATTCTCTTTGAGCCGTAAAATCAGTAGCCGCCGCCCGATCCGTGAGACTAATTTTTCCAGTCAGGGTGTCTTTCCCGACAATTCCTCGCAGTTTAACATAGTTATTTTGCGCGATCGCTGTGGAGTCGCTGCAACCCGCTAAATTAGGAACCGCACCCGACAAGCTCAACCCTTGATTTTCCCACTTGCCGACTAAAGAAGGTTTTTCCTCGGCTGTTTTTGCCCGATCGCCCTCGCTGCTACCCGATCGCAAATTACCGCTCAAATAAACACCCGATTGCTGAATTGTCAATACCAAAGCATCAGATTTCAGACATTCCGGCAAACTTTTAGCATCAAAGCGATAACTTCCCGCAATTGCCGGAGCCGCCTTTAAATTTGTTTCGCCGTAAGCAGTTACCACCTTAAACAGCAGCGAAACCGAGCCGATCGCAATCCCATAAAATGCCAGGGATTTAAAGCTTAAATGATTCATAATCTTGGGTTTTTGGGAATTGGGAATTGGGCTTTGGTAATGGGGCTTTGGTAATGGGGAATTGGCAATTGGCAATTGGTAGCACCTCACTAATAACAAATAAAAAATAACAAATAACAACTGCCAACTGCCAACTGCCAACTGCCAACTGCCAACTGTCAACTGTCAACAAGTACCGAAGCCAAGTGCGATCGCACTTTCACGTAACAGCGCGCAATCAGCAGCGAAGAATGACACTGCACCGCCAATTCATCAGTATACCGTCCCAGAGTTTGGCGTTCAATTCCCCACTCCCGACTCGTACCCGCGATCGTCAGATCAGCATTAGCAGAAGCCGCAATTACCGCTTGAATTGGCTCAGCCGCCTCCACAATCGGAGTTTCAATGCGCGATCGCACCTCCACCGGCAACTGCTCCATCACGCGCTGAAACTCGTAACTCAGCTCGTTTCCAGCTTCCCCATCAACCGCCACCCGCAGCACCGTCAAACGGCGTTCCTCGCTATTAACTAACAGTCTCAGCGCCAATTCTAAACCCAAATCATCGTGAATATTTGCCGCATAAGGCACTAACAAATTATTCAACCGTTCCCGGCCTCTGTCAACAAAAATTGCTACATCCACCTTAGCGCTGCTGAGAATTTGGCCGACGCGCCCTCCCAAACGGTTGCTGGCAAAAGTAGGTCTGTGCCATCCTACCAAAATCAAATCCGCGCGATCCAGTTCCGCAATTTGCGCCGTTTCCCGCGCCACATCCTGAGTAACCCGAATGATTGGGTGCACGAATTTTTTTGCATCCGGCAATTCCAAACTCTCGATCAATTCTGATAATTTCGAGCGACGTTCTTGAATAATGCGATCGGCTTCTGCGGGCGTACTGTCAAAACCATAATTTTCATTTAATTCAATCAAACTCAGAGGATGAACCGCCGCCGACTGCAAATCGCTACCACCTGTATCCGCAGCAGGCTGCGCCAGGGCGATCGCCAGTTGCAGCAAACCTCTCTGAGTGCTAGGATTAGCAACCGGGACTAAAATTCGATAAGTTGGCAATAATTCCCTGTTAATTTCTGCACTTTCTCCACCCATTGACGAATCTTTTACTTCTGAATCTTCCGAACTCACTTCTGAGATGTCTAACCGAATCAGCCGTTTTGGATAAGTCCACTCCAACAGCGGCGAAGTCATAAAAGTTGTGACTAAAGCCATAATCACTAACATCGTAAATAGCAGCGGCGAAATTACCCCCAGAGAAAGACCGATATTTAGCACAATTAGTTCAGTCAAACCGCGAGTATTCATCATCCAACCCAGGGCAGAAGCTTCGCGATTACTAATGCCGCAGACTCTAGCAGCCACGTAAGTGCCGACGTATTTACCAATAATTGCTACTCCTAAAACTGCGGCGCAGAGTAACCACAATTCGGGACTATTTAGCAGACCGATTTCAGTGCGCAAGCCGCTGTAAGCAAAAAAGATTGGTAGTAGAAATATTAGTACAAAGTCTTCGGTCTTTTCTGCTAATTCTCTGGTAAGCCCGGCATTTTTCGGCATTGATACTCCCAGCAAAAACGCGCCGAAAATTAAGTGAATGCCGATCCATTCAGTAATTAAAGCCGATGCTACAACTCCCATGTAAATGCCGGATAGCACTAATTGAGATAACCTGCCGGTGCGGTTGTAGTGCTTGGAAAGCCGCTGCAAAAACCAGCGGACTACAGTCAGCATAAAACCGATGTAAATTACAGATTCAATAATTGTCGGCAAAGCACCGATCATTGAGTTAGTGCGCGTAACTGCGATCGCCACCGCCAACAAACACCACGCCGTCACATCGTCTACCGCAGCGCAAGTCAAGGCCAGCGTCCCCAATTTTGTATTCTGCAAGTTGTGCTCTGTAATAATTCTGGCCAGCACCGGAAAGGCAGTAATTGACATCGCAGCCCCCAAAAATAGGGCAAAGGCTGTAAACGAAACGCTATTGTTTGAAACGATCGGGTACAGCAACAGCGCGAGGACGCTTCCCAGGGAAAACGGGACTAAAATGCTGACGTGGGAAGTTAAAATTGCTACATCTAAATTATTTTTGAGATACTTGGGATTTAGTTCTAAACCAATCAAGAACATGAAAAATATCAGCCCTACCTCTGATAATACGTTGAGGAAGGGAACTGCTTCGGCTGGAAAAAGTGCTGTTGCTAAATCTGGTGCAATTAAGCCCAACAGAGAAGGGCCGAGCATAATTCCTGCTACAATTTCTCCAATGACTTGAGGTTGTTTGATCGCTCGAAATCCTAAACCTACAAGTCGGGAAAGTGCGATGACAATTAGAACTTCCAGCAAGACGAGAATTGGGATGGGCATGGCGTTTTTAGCTTTGGGTTTTTTGCGGATCGAGAAGGGACTCGTCAAGCCGGCAGAATTACTGATCGAACAAAATCGATAAAAGCTCGATCGAACGTAGAAGGCACAATACACGCACCAACGCCATTCTCTCATAAGCTAACAAAGGCTTTGGCAACCTCCAAACTAGATTTTTCGTTTTTTCAGCAGCGCGATCGACTAACTTTAACCGTATTGTGCGCAGAGAACACCCAACCTGCGGACTAAATCTCACTCAAGCGGGCGCGCGCGCACCCACCACGCAACCCTACGGATCACCTAACTCTACGGATATCAGATAGTCAGATAGTCACAAAAAGTGGTGCGCGCTGTGATAAACTAGAAAAGTTGTTTCAATTCGCACATCCGGGTTTTCGGGTGTTTCGAGGGTGCAAACCCTCAGAAATACGACCGGGTGGAGGATTAACCCGAATACAGGAGTTAAAAATACAATGCCAGTAGTTAGTTTGGCTCAAATGTTAGAGTCAGGGGTTCACTTCGGACACCAAACCCGCCGGTGGAACCCGAAAATGGCTCCCTACATTTTTACAGAGCGCAACGGGGTTCACATCATCGACCTCGTGCAAACCGCTCAGCTTATGGAAGACGCCTACGAGTACATGAGAGTGGCCTCGGAAAAAGGCAAA
>JAYUGZ010000287.1:0-1945 GCA_043767465.1 Cyanobacteriota bacterium | reverse complement strand
CCAACCCGCCCAAAAGTTTGAGCGAAGTTTGCAATTGATTGTTAGTTTCCGCAGCCGAACTCGGCACAATTCTAACTCCTGGTGGCAGCTTCAATTCTGATAAAACTGCATCGACTTGATTCACAGCATCGCCCAAACTTGCACCTCGATTCAGGTTTCCCACAACTAAGAAAACTTGCCGCTGATTGAGACGTTGAATTTCTCCGGGCGCTTTGCCGATCGCAATTTTTGCCACATCGCTTAAACGGACGATGCTATTATTGCCAGATAAGGGAATTTGTCCTAGTTGGGCTACAGATTTGACAGAAGTGCGATCGAACTGTACGCGCACATCTACCAGGCGGTTTCCCCGCTGCACTTGAGTGGGAACAGTACCTTCAATGGCTGTTTGAACTGTCTCCCCAATGTCTTGGGCACTCAGCCCGTACAAAGATGCTCTTTCCCAGTCTGGACGAATTTGCACTTCTGACTGCGGCGCATCTCCATCCGGCCGAAACCGCGCTAATTTTACCTTATCGTCCAATTCTTTTAATATCTTACGGCCTGCTTCCTGCAATACTTGTTCGGTTGGGCCTTGCAGTATGACATCAATTTCGCCGCCCCTGACTGGGGAATTCGTTAAAACTAAACCTCTAATCCCTTCTGGAACTAGGCGCAGGCGAGTGCCTTTCGGAACATCAATTTTCTTTAATTCCTCAGTCAGTCTTTCGGTAAAGGCGATCGTATTCGTACCTTTTTTTAGCGTAATCGTGCTACTTCCCCTGAGCAAATTCTCGATCGTATTGTTGCCGAATAGCAGCCCTCCGGCTGTAGTTAAAGTATACTCCGTTTCTGGCTGTGCGAGCAGCAGTTTATCGGCGGCTGCAACTACTTTTTGATTGGTTTCCAAGTTAGTACCGGGAGGAAACAAAGCAAATAATCTGGCTTGACTTGTATTAACTCTCGGCAATATTTCTTGGGGAATTTGACTTGCCATCGCCCAAGTTCCGCCGCCTAAAATCGCGAAAGCAACTACAATGATAATTAACCGCAAACCCAGCACTTTTGACAGCATCGAGCCGTAGGCGCGCGTAGCGTTTTCAAAGCCGCGGTTGAAATGTTTGATCGGCCCGAATTGACTGATGCCGCTGGAATAAGACATTCCCATCAAGCGAGAAGTCAGCATCGGCACTACGGTTAATGCTACTACCAGAGATGCTGCTACTGCAAAGCAAATTGTTAAAATTAGTTCGCTAAATAGCAGGGAAAAGAAGCCGCCGATCAGCAAAAATGGCAGCACTGATACTAGGTTTGCAGCCGTTGAGGCAACCATTGCTGATTCTACTTCTTGACTCCGCATTACTGACTCTTCGATGGTGCGTTCTTTTCGATCTTTGATTTTGCCTTTTTTCAGATAAGGGTTGCTGTCTAAACCGACTACAATGTTTTCTAAAATAACTACGCTGGTGTCGATCGCCTGACCGATTCCTAGGGCTAAACCGCCCAAACTAAATAAGTTCAGCGATAAGCCGAACAGCCGCATTAAAATAATCGCTGCTAGAGTACATAGAGGAATAGTCAGAGAGATAATTAGAGTTTGTCGGAGGGAACCTAAAAAGAACAAAACGGCGATCGCCGCCAAGACTGCCCCGGAAATTCCCGCATTCGCGACATCGGCTAAGGAATTGCGGATAAATCGGGATTCGTCTAAGGTCGTAACTACAGCCATGTCTGCCGAAATTAAGCCGGATTCCTGCATTTCTTTGAGGCGATTTTTGACTCCGTCAACAACCGTAATTGTGTTGGCGTCCGGCTGTTTTAAAATGCTGATTTTGACAGCGGGTTTTTGATTGAGAAAAACCTTGACTCGCTGTTCTTCGGTGCCATCAATGACTTTGGCAAAGTCGCGCAGGTAAACTCGTTTTGGCGGGTTGGAACCGGATATTTGAAAGGAAATGTTGTTGAT
>JAYUGZ010000286.1:0-1946 GCA_043767465.1 Cyanobacteriota bacterium | reverse complement strand
GATGAATAGAGGATTTGATATAAGCCATGTAAAAAATAAAAATTAAAAATGCAAAAAATTAGCTTTTCACATTTTTAATTTTTAGTTCTCAATCTTAATTTCCGATTAGCTAACAGCACCGATTTGGGCTGCTACTTCATCGGCAAAGTTAGCTTCTACTTTCTCAATGCCTTCGCCTAACACAAAACGCACGAAGCGGCGCACTTCGACCTTTTCGCCGATTTGGGCGATCGTTTGTTTCACCAACTCTTCCACCGAGATATTCTGATCTCTAATAAAAGGCTGATCCATCAAACACAACTCTTTCATGCGCTTCTCAATCCGCCCTTGAACAATCTTTTCTTTGATGTTTTCCGGCTTGTTCCCCAAGTCATCCTTGCCCATTTCAATTGCCTTTTCTTGAGCGACAATTTCGGCGGGGATATCTTCAATTTTCACGTATTCCACATTCGGACAAGCTGCAATTTGCATCGCAATATTGCGCACCAGAGCTTGGAAATCTTCACGGCGGGCGACAAAATCGGTTTCGCAGTTAACTTCCACCAACACTCCCACGCGGCCGCCAGTGTGAATGTAGCTGCCTACGATACCTTCAGAGGCAACTCGTGCACCTTTCTTACCTGCCGAAGCCAGACCTTTTTTCCGCAGCCACTCAATTGATGTTTCGATATCGCCATCGTTTTCAACTAGGGCTTTTTTACAGTCCATCATGCCCGCGCCAGTTTTCTCGCGCAGTTCTTTAACAAGTTTTGCAGATATGTCCGCCATCTTCTTTAAGTTCCCAATCAAAATTAGTTATTAGTCGTTAGTCATTAGTCACTAAACTGTTGCGGCATTTAAATTGTATATCAAGAAATAATCAAACTCTTGTGGAGCGGGCTTTTAGCAGCGCCCCGAATATGCAATTTAAATGCGCCACAGATCAATACAAATGAATCATTTTGCCAGAAGTCTACTAATGACCACGCCCAAAACGGCTACAAGCTGCCGACGCCAGAAGTGGAGATTCCAAAATTTTAGACCAAAGTTAAAGTTCCCAGATTCAATGCGATAGTAAATCTAAAATCTAAAATCTAAAATCTAAAATCTAAAATCGACTGACTTAGACCTGTACCATTTACAATTAAAAATTAAAAATGTCAAATTAAAAATTATTATTTTTAATTTTCAATCTTTAATTTTTAATTGCTTAGTGTTAGATTCCGATCGCAATATTAGTTCTCGGTTTCTTCGCCGTCAGCGTCGGCTTCGTCGGGATCTACATAATTGGGGTCATCCAATTCTTCGATTTCGACATCGTATTCAGCGCCTTCGTAACCACCTTCGTAGTCGTAGTCTTCCTCACCGTCGCCGCCTTGCTGACCGTGACGGCCTTCGTAGATGGCATCAGCCAACTTGCCGACAATCAGTTTGATCGATCTAATAGCATCGTCGTTTGCCGGAATCGCAATGTCAACCAAATCCGGGTCGCAGTTGGTGTCTAACAGAGAGACGATGGGAATTCCCAGCTTTTGGCATTCCAACACAGCATTATACTCGCGGCGTTGGTCTACCAGCACCACTCCGTCAGGAATCTTGCGCATAGTTTTGATTCCGCCCAGATACTTCTGGAGTTTTGCCATTTCTCGGCGCAACACTGAAGCTTCTTTTTTCGGCAGCAAATCCAAGGCGCCGATTTCCTCGCGGCGCTCCAAATCCTTGAGGCGCTCTACGCGAGACTTGATCGTCGTCCAGTTGGTGAGCATTCCCCCCAGCCAGCGCTGGTTGACGTAGTAAGCACCGCAGCGTTGAGCTTCTTGGGCTACAATCCCGGCTGCTTGGCGCTTCGTACCCACGAACAAAAACTTTTTGCCTTTTTCCGAGGCCACTCTCATGTACTCGTAGGCGTCTTCCATAAGCTGAGCGGTTTGCACGAGGTCGATGATGTGAACCCCGTTGCGCTCTGT
>JAYUGZ010000285.1:0-4929 GCA_043767465.1 Cyanobacteriota bacterium | reverse complement strand
TCTTCTCCAAATACTTCTTTATACCATTTGGCAACTTCGCGGGCAGTATCTAGCTTGTTTTGCAGAATCATTTGGGGAACTTCGCCACCCAAACAAGCGCTGGTAACAATTAAACCTTCGGAGTATTGTTTTAGGAGTTCTTTGTTGATGCAAGGACGGGCAAAAATACCTCGTTCTGGCATTCCTTTTAAATGGGAAATTGTGGTAAGCTTTACTAAGTTTTTATAGCCTTGGGTGTTTTTCGCTAAGACAACTTGATGGTATTTTCTTCTACCTCGAACTTTGACTTCGATGTCGCCGTTGACGACATACATTTCATTGCCAATTATGGGCTTGATATTTTTATTTCGGCAAACTTTGATTAGCTCGATCGCCCCATACATCACTCCGTGGTCTGTAAGGGCGATCGCGGGCATCCCCAATTCCACCGCCCGTTCTGCGAGCTGCTGTAGCTGAGACGCCCCGTCTAGCAGGCTGTAATCACTGTGAATGTGCAAGCCAACGAAGGACATAGCGATTTAAAATATAAGATTTTAGACTCTAAATCTTACACCATTGGCGTGTCAAAGGATAAAATAAAAAACAAAGCTTATTATCACTTTTGAGATAATTTGGGCTAGGGGGTTTGATACCGCATAAGATGAGTTTGCTATGTATTGATGATTCGATGGCTACGCCCCGGCTTACGCCTACGAGCGTTTACAAACTTGCTTGTTCCAAATAACGCTCCAAGTCTTTAACCCGTTCTTTTGTCACTCTGGCTCTGCAATAACCGTAGGTAGAAGCAGCCAAAGTTCCGCCTTCAAACTGCCCCATTTCATAATCGCAAGTTTCATCTCGAAACTTGAGCCAACTGCGCTGTGCTACAGTCAATCTCTGCTTTTGTTTGCTGTTGATTTTTGGTTGAAGTTGCTGATATACTTGATTGAGTTTTTTGTCTGCTGCCTGAAACTCTTGGCTAGAACATAGATTCATGTCCAGTGTCGTTTGAGGATTTTTACAATTAGGTTGTTGGGCGAGTTGTAAAGGATTATTGGTGGCTTTAGTGGGAAGTAAAAATCCGGCTGTCAACACAATTAAACTCGTCGCCAATGTTGTCCAAATAGTTCTATTTTTCAATAATTTTTCTCCTTGGTTTGTTAGTAATGACTGATTTTCTATCAACTATCAACTGTCAACTGTCAACTGACTGCTGAGCCGATCGCCAAATCCACCAAGCCGCCGCCCATAGAGTAAAATTACCGATGAGAGTCATCGCCGCTTGCAGGGTAACGATCCATTCTAGGGCTGGGGAGTTGTCGAAATAGTGCCACGTACAGGCGCACATAGCACTAACGAGGGCGGGTAACATCCCGAAGGAAAGAGCCCACCAAGCTCGATTTTGAGTGACTTCGCCGTAAGTCCAAATTAACCAGATGGCGGCAATCCACTCGACGACGCTAGAGATATGAATAATCCAGGTAGGAATTGACAAAGCGTGCATTTTTTGTATTTTTAAGGGAAATGTATTTATTTATTTGAGGCCGTTGACTGTTGACTGTTAACTGTTGATACCAATTTTTTATGAGGCTGCTCCCGAATCCTAGCTAAGAGGGCGGGCACGGGGGCACCGCCCCTACTAAGGGGGGGACAATATTCCGATCAAAGTCCCCCTTTTTAAGGGGGATTTAGGGGGATCGAGATATGTGCAACGATCCATTAAATTGGTATGACTGTTAAAATAATTTATGGATCGATCGCAACAATTAGATATTGTAATAGTTATATTCCATCATAAACCAAGAAAAGAGTAGAAATGCGAGCAATTTTGTGCGGCTATTACGGTAAAGGCAACGGCGGCGACGAGGCGCTGTTGGCATCGCTATTGCAAATGTTACCAGATGGCGTGACGCCGATCGTCCTTTCTGGCAATCCTGTCGAGACAAATCAACGGTATGGGGTAGCTGCGCGCGATCGCATGAATGCGTTTCAAGTTCTCGAAGCACTCCGCACCTCCGACGCGCTCATTTGGGGCGGCGGTAGTTTAATCCAAGACGCTACTAGCATTGCGAGCCCTTTTTATTATGGCGGTTTGATGGGATTAGCGCAGCAAATGGGCTTAAAAACGGTTGCTTGGGCTCAGGGAATCGGCCCTTTGAAGCGGGAAATTACTCGCAAATTATCTCAGCGTTGTTTTGCTGGGTGCACCGCTGTCAGCGTCCGGGATAAAGGCTCAGCTACCCTACTTGCAGATTGGCAAATTCCCTTTACTTTAGCGCCCGATCCCGTGTGGGCTTTGGAAAATTCCCCCGTGTCTGGTTTGTGGGATTTGCCGGCGCCCAGAGTTGCGGTTTGTTTGCGATCGCACTCTACACTCACACCCGCCCGTATGTCAATCCTAACTCAAGCTTTAGTTGACTTTCAAAAAGCCACTCGCACCTTGATTTTGCTGCTGCCTTTTCAAGCATCTCACGACTTAGAAATTGCCCAACATTTACACGAAGCGCTGCCAAAAACTAGCCGCATCCTCAGTTTAGACGATCCGAGGAAATTGAAAGGAGTGTTCCGGGGAGTCGAAATGGCGATCGGGATGCGCTACCATAGTTTAATTATGGCAGCATCCGAAGAATGCCGCTGCTTTGCCCTCAGCTACGATCCCAAAGTTAGTCAATTGATGGACGAGTTGGAAATGCCGGGATATTTATTATCAGAATTGCCCGAAGATCCATATTTAATCAGTAAAACCTGGATCGAACACTACGCCAACGGCGACGCCTTATCGCCGGAAAGGATAAAATTTATAGTAGGGCGATCGCTCTTTCACCGAGAAGTATTGCAAACCGCACTCCAGTAATCTCATTCAGAGGTAAAATACTATGACAGTCAGTACAGCCGACTTAAAAATTACCTGGGAAAAGTTGCCAGACGATTTCATTTTAGACGAGGAACCAGTGGAAAATATCGACCAACCATTACTAGCCGCCGCCTTGCGAGAAATATTAGAAATTGCGGGGTTAATAGTAGCAGGAATATTAATTGCCCCGAATATGGCGATCTGCGCGACCTTAAACAACCAGCTAGTTGTCAAAGCTCCAGATTGGTTTTATGCCCGTAACGTACAGCCATTTTCTAATCAAGAAATCCGCCGTAGTTATACTCCTAATTTAGAAGGGGAAATTCCCGATATAGTCATAGAATTTGTGTCGGCTACGGTCAATGATGAATATTCTCAAAAAACAACTTATCCCCCCGGAAAATGGTTTTTATACGAACGAGTATTGAGAGTGCCAATCTATGTAATATTTAAACCTGCTCGTGGATTATTAGAAATCTACCAATTGGATACTTCAGGAAAGTATCAAGCACGGCCACTAGATGCAAATGGGCGTTATTGGATTGCAGGAGTTGGGTTATTTCTCGGTATTTGGCAGGGAACAAAAGCCGAAAGAACTGGATATTGGCTGCGCTGGTGGGATGAAAGCGGACAGATGTTATTGTGGGGAGTAGAGATGATAGAAAGAGAAAGGCAGGAAATAGAAATTGTTCAACATCGAGCTGAACAAGAACGAGTTCGATCGCAAAGATTGGCAGCACAATTAAGGGCTGCCGGCATTGAACCAGAAGAATAAAAAAAGGCGATCGCCTTTTCATCAACAAGTATTACAATCCATTCAACCGCAATCCTAGTAAGAGGTAAAATACCATGACAATCCCTGTCCCTATATTCGACTTTGAAATTACCTGGGAAAAATTGCCAGACGATTTCATTTTAGAGAACCAACCGCTGCAAAATATTGACCAACCGTTGCTAGCAGCCGCCTTGCGAGAAATCTTAGAAATTGCGGGGCTAATTTTGGAGGGAACATTAGTTGCTGCGAATGTGGCGATTTGTGCCACCTTAAATAATAAGCCATTTATCAAAGCTCCAGATTGGTTTTATGCCCGCAATGTACAGCCGCTTTCTAGTCAAGAAATTCGCCGTAGTTATACTCCCAACTTAGAAGGCGAAATTCCGGCGCTCGTGATAGAGTTCTTGTTACCTAATCCCTACGACGAATATTCTAACAAACCAAGTTATCCCCCAGGAAAATGGTTTTTTTATAAAAAAATAGTGCGAGTACCAACTTATGCACTCTTTGAACCAGCCACTGGAGTGCTAGAAATATATCACTTGGATTCAGAAGGAGATTATCAACTACGAAAAGCAGATTTAAATGGTCGTTATTGGATTGAAGGAGTTGGATTATCTCTGGGTGTTTGGCAGGGAACAAAAGCCGAAAGAACCGGATATTGGTTGCGGTGGTGGGATGAGAGCGGACAAATGTTATTGTGGGGAGCAGAGATGGTGGAAAGGGAAAGGCATCGGGGCGATCGACTTTCCGCACAATTAAGGGCGGCAGGCATGGAACCAGAAGCTTAAGTTACAATAATTCTACCCGTTTGTAGTCAGGAATTTAGTTTTCTCTATGACTTTTAGCGAATTAGGAATTGCATTTATTACTACGAGCAAATTTTTCAGGAGATAGCAAAATTGGGAAGAGTTAGAGTTAGAGAACACGTCAATCCACTGTGCCGTAAATATCAAGTATCCGCCAGTCCCCCTGATTGGACTAAAATCTATACTGACTTAAATTTGCCACTGCATTTAGATATCGGTTGTGGAAGGGGACGGTTTTTGTGGCACATGGCGCAAGTACAAACTGACTGGAATTTTCTCGGATTAGAAATTCGGGAACCGCTGGTAGAGGAGGCGAATCTTTGGCGGGACGAAAAAGGCTTGACAAATTTGCACTATTTGTTTTGCAATGCTAATAGTTCTCTGAAGCCAATTTTAGAAACTTTGCCCGCAGGTATTTTGCAGCGAGTTAGCATTCAATTTCCCGATCCGTGGTTCAAAAAAAAGCACCACAAACGGCGGGTGGTGCAGCAAGAATTAGTCAGCGAATTGGC
>JAYUGZ010000284.1:0-1949 GCA_043767465.1 Cyanobacteriota bacterium | reverse complement strand
ACAAGACAAAGCAAATCCCATCGCCCAAGTTTTAAGCGCCGCAATGATGCTACGTTACGGCTTAAATCAACCGGAAGCTGCTAATAAAATCGAGCAAGCAGTTGTGGAAGTTTTGGATCGAGGTTATCGCACTGGTGATATCATGTCGGAAGGTATGAAACTGGTGGGCTGTCGGGCGATGGGCGAGGCTTTAATTGAAGTTTTGCAAGGTTAATCTCGCTTGTCTGATGCGTCAGCAATTAGCTGTAATTGTGATTGTGAGTGAATAAGCTGTAATTGTGATTGCAAGTTCTTAGTTATAATTGTCATTGCAAGTTATTTGCTGTAATTGTCATTGCGAGCTCTTAGCGAAGCAATCGCAGATTCTGGGATTGCTTCGTGCCTCGCAATGACGGGATGATGGGATTGCTTCGTGCCTCGCAATGACGGGATGATGGGATTGGTTCGTGCCTCGCAATGACGGGATGATGGGATTGTTTCGTGCCTCGCAATGACAAGAGTTAACCTTCGGCTGTCAACAGATTAAATTGCTCGGTATCAATGCGGTTTGCTTGATACAAAATTTGAGCGATTTCGGAAAGTGCTAGCACAGAATGCGCGCGATAACCATTAGCCTGCAATTTATCTTTAACTCCCTGTTCATGGTCAATCAAAACCACAATATCTTCCACCTTCAATCCCGCAGATTTTAACTTACCCGCACCTTCCATCACACTCTTACCGCTAATCAGAATATCATCGACTACAACAATAGTTTCTCCTGCCTGAAAATGCCCCTCAATTAACTTACCCGCGCCGTAAGTTTTTACCTCCTTGCGTGGGAAAATCATCGGGCGTTCCATCCGCAATGCTAAACCCGTTGCGGTGGGTAATGAACCGTAGGGAATGCCCGCAATGCGATCGAATTTTAAGTCCTTGAGAATGTCTGCATAGGCGCTAACAATTTGATGGAAAATTTGCGGAATTGAGATGATTTTGCGCAAGTCGATGTAATATGGAAATACGGCGCCGGATGCTTGTACGTGGTCGCCAAAAACTACGCAGCCAATGTCATAAAGTTGCAAGATTAAATCGCGGTTGGGTTCGGGTTGCAGAAAGCACACATCCGGTAGCCACAATTCGCAAGTGGGACTACCTGCGATCGCCCGTAGCCTCTCTTTATTGATATTATCCCGTAATTTCTCAATTTCTTGGCGCGCATCTTTCCCAGCCAATAACCTTGGGGGGACTGGCAGCAATAAACCCTCACCATTCTTGCTTAAACCGGCCGCCAGCAGTTGCGCGATCTCGTTTTCTTCTGTCAAGTCATTTTCTTCGGCAATGTCTCCTTCGACTAAAATTAACCGTTCTGGAGCAGTTTTGCGGATGCGGGCCAATATATCCGGCATTACTCCTACTTCTAAACCAACTTTTTCAGGAGTTCCCCAAGTTTGAGAAATGCGGACTAATTGCAAGTAGAAAGGGTTTTCTGGTGTTGGGTATTCTTGGAAAATGGCGGCGGAGGGATTGGCAGTGGCGCACAGGACAAAAACAGTTTTGCCGGGATATAATAAAAATGGCGCTACTTGGTCGAATCCGGCATAGGGACTTAAAGTCACAGCGTCAACTTGCCAATCTTCAAATACGGTTTTGGCAAATACTGTACTGGTGTTTAAATCGCAGTGTTTGGCATCTAAAATTACTGGAATGTGAGGAGGAATAATTGTTAAAATTTGTTGCAGCAATTCCAGGCCGGGAATGCCGAGAGATTGATAAAAACCGAGGGTGATTTTGCAGGCACAAATTAAATCTGCGGTTTGCCCGATCGCACTTTTGAGCCTTGCCAACAAATCAGTTACAAAACTTTGAGTTTCCTCCCCAGTCATCGAAACCACGGCGGGTAAGGTTTCTGGGTCGGGGTCGAGGGCTAAATACAGCAAACTTTGATTGCTTTCGACAGCCGCTAACAG
>JAYUGZ010000283.1:0-4934 GCA_043767465.1 Cyanobacteriota bacterium | reverse complement strand
TTAACGAAAGGAAACCCAACCTTTTTGCTTTAGAAAACCGCCGTATTATCTTTCAATATTTTCTCTGTTACCTCAATCAGTTCGCACACAGTATTTTGCGTAAGTTGTGTAGTTTTAAACCCATGAGCAATAGCATTCCGCAAAGAAAGCGCATTCATTAATAACTGATATTCGGATTTAGAAATTACGCCCTCAACCGTCAGTTGTTTCACTAAATACAGCGGTTCTAATCTTTGCAAACTTAGCTCTTCTTTATGGGCAACAATCCTCAAAGTTGCCTCAACTAAAGACCAAGAATATAGCATTGCTGACTCTAGATGCTGTGTTACAAGTTGCTTAGCAACTTGTAAACCTAACTCTATTTCATGCTCTTGAAAAGAATCCTCAGCTTTGGGAAGCTCGACTGCATCCTCCGAGTTAGTCATCACTAACTCAAACCTCCAGCCGGGATTTTCTGCTACTGCTTGGGCTAAATTGCGTAAATATGGAGTAGAGGATGAGTTGAGTGAAGCCCTTGACTTGACTGCAATAACCACCGATTCTTCGCCCCGGCGCACTATCAGATCCGGGCGATAGCTTTTAAGGAAGTCCGGTAAATCTTCAGAGTTTGGATGAAATGAAATTTCATAACCTTTCTCACGATACTCCTCTGCTAGTTTTAGGAGTCCCTCTCTTTCTATGTTTGCAGTTGGGGTTGCGATCATGTCAGTACCTCTTGGTCAGGAGCATCAATTACGAGAATGTGCAAGAATTCATTACCACGGGCAAATCCTTCCGCTAGAGTCGAGGTCATATTTTCTACTTTAAAGTTAGTTGATAAATTCCTCTTGCGGGCGAGGACATCAGTTACTTGATCGTCATCGACATAGGCTAGCCCGATAATTGCATCTTGAATTGGCTTTACGATGTTGTCCACATCGATTTTAACAGAATCGTAGAAATAAGTTATCTGGAGCATAACTAGGCCAGTAGCTGTTTTCTGCTCCGAAGACCAGTATTTTTCAGCTTCTTGCCTCACCGTCACTTTCCAAGCTTTGAGAAGAGTTCGCCTACGAGCTTGTTGTGATACTGGTGGGCCATCTACTATGAACTCAAATCTCGCCAAAGTGTTTCTATATAGAAGACTGGGGATTATTTTACCTTTTAACTGCCGCCCACTGAGTAATCGGTGCCAGTTGTAGGGTGCGTCGCTCGTTTAATCTGGCGTTGTGGGGCGAGAGTTGTTTTTGGCGACGCACCCTACGTTGAATTAAGTGAACCGTATTGTGCTAAGCAGTTCCGCATTTAAATTGTGTGTCAAGAATCAATCAAACAATGAGTGGGGTGGGCACGCGAGCCCGCGTCGAATATGCAATTTAAATGCAGAATAGCTTATACTTAAGAAAAACTTTGTACATCTTCCTCAGATAGCTGAGCTATTTTCATTAAGGCTCTCAAGGTTCCAACTTTCAAATCTTGATTTCGGTGAACAGGAATTGACAAAATTTGTTCTAATTCCGGGTTTTCATAGATATGATGACTGCCGGTAACTCTTTTCAAAACCCAACCTTTATGCTCTACTATTTTGCAAAGTCGCTTGCCAGAAATAGATTTCATACAGCAATTTCCACAACTCGATCTGTGGAGGCAATTGCTTCACGACTATTAGCAACTTCTAGCCAACCTTCAATCGCATCTTTTAAATTAATTATTACTTCTTCTATCGTCTCCCCTTCAGTAATGCAGCCGGGAAGCCCTGGAACTTCTGCCCAATAGCCACCTTCTTCTGCAGGATGTACGATCGCTCTAATTTTCATATATTTATTGAGGTATTTTTCAAGCACTAAAGCTATAAAAACCCGGTTGCTACGCAAAATCTTCGTTGTGAACGATCGACTTTAAGGCAAAATCCGGGTTTTTGACTCCGCCTGTATCTAGGAATATCGTCAAACATATTATAGCAAATGTCAATAGTAAAGCGTCCTAACCGCCACGGCGGTTGCTATCAAGCAAAATCGCCAGATCGATCGCCAATACGAACCAATCTAACTATAGAATAAGGAAAAAGCAAGCAGCAGGGTTGAAAAATGAATGAAGCCGATCGCACCAGAGTCGAAACATTCATCACACGCTGGGCAGGTTCTAGCGGTAACGAACGCGCAAACTACCAGTTGTTTTTTGCCGAAATGTCCGATGCGCTGGGAGTCGATCGCCCTTTTGATAAAGGCAGAATTCCCAACGATCCTTACTGCTTTGATAAAGATGTCAAAATTTTTCACCCCAGCGGGAAAGTGACTTCGGGATTTGTTGATTTTTATAAAGCCGAGCATTTTTTAATAGAGGCAAAACAGGGCGGAACCACGAGTAACAAGGGAACTGCAAAGCGGGGAACCAATACCTATTTGCGAGAAATGGAAAAAGCCTTTGTGCAAGCAGTTGCTTATACTCGAACTCTCACCAGTAAACCACCGTTTTTGTTAACTTGCGATATTGGCGATCATTTTGAATTGTGGATGGGATTTAGCGGCGACTATGGTGGCTATGGGGCGCGGCGAGATATTGGATTGACGGAACTCCGAAAAGCCGATGTATTCGATTTGTTTGTCGATATTTTTAGCAATCCACAGCAGCGTAACCCGGAGAAGATTGCGGCGCGGGTGACGCGGGAAGTGGCCGCGGATTTGGCAGAGTTGGCGAAGGGAATGGAGGCGAATGTCGATCCGCAAAAAGTCGCGCAGTTTTTGATGCGCTGTATTTTTACTATGTTTGCTGAGGATGTGGGATTGCTGAAGGAACATCTGTTTACGCAGGCGCTGGAAACGCGGTGGATTCTTAACCCGAAGATGTTTAAGCCGGAGGTAGAGGCGCTGTGGGAAGCGATGAATGAGGGGACGAGTTTTGGTTTTCATGGCAAGTTGTTGCGGTTTAATGGCGGATTGTTTGCCGAATCCCAGGCGTTTGCGTTGACAAAGGCGCAGTTGCAGGTGTTGTTGCAGGCGGCGAAGCGCGATTGGTGTAATGTGGAACCGGCGATTTTTGGGACGTTGTTGGAGAGGGCGCTGGATACGCGGGAGAGGAGTAAGTTGGGGGCGCATTATACGCCGCGATCGTATGTGGAACGGTTGGTAAAACCGGTGGTGATGGAGCCTTTGGGCGATCGCTGGATTGCCGTACAAGCTGAGGTTAAACAGTTGCTCAACGCGGGGGAAGCGGAACCGACTGCGAATCAACGGAAAAAGGCGAGATCAGTTTTGGAGGCATTTCTGACGGAGTTACAACAGGTGAAAATTCTCGATCCGGCCTGTGGATCGGGGAATTTCTTGTATGTGACGTTGGATTTGTTGAAGGGGTTGGAGTCGGAGGTGTTGCGGCGTTTGGAGGATGTCACAGGCGCGGCGCAGTTGCGGTTGGATATTGCTCAAGTTAATCCGAGTCAGTTTTTGGGAATTGAGATCAATCCTAGGGCGGCGGCGATCGCAGATTTGGTGATTTGGATTGGATATTTGCAGTGGCATTTTCGGCGGTTTGGCGATATTCCGCCGATCGAACCTGTGTTGCGGGAGTACAACAATATTGAATGCCGGGATGCGGTGTTGGCCTATGACGCGATCGAACCGGATGTTGATGCGGCGGGGAAGGTACGGACTCGGTGGGGCGGACGGATGATGAAAAGTCCGGTGACTGGTGAGGATATTCCCGATCCGACAGATCAAGTAACAATTTATCGGTATTTGAATCCGAGGGTGGCTGTGTGGCAGGAGGCGGATTATATTGTGTCGAATCCGCCGTTTATTGGAAAACTTTATCTTCTTGAAAGATTGAGTGAAGGATATATCGAAGCACTCCGAAGAGTTTATAAGAATGAGGTTCCTGACGGCGCTGACTTCGTAATGTATTGGTGGTATTGTGCTGCTCAACTTGTTTCACAAAAAAAGATTCGTTGTTTTGGATTTATCACAACTAACAGTATTTCGCAAAGTTTCAATCGTCGAGTGGTAAGTAAAGCTCTCAGTTCAGATCCGCCTATCAGTATCATTTTTGTAATTCCCGATCATCCTTGGGTGGATCATGCTAATGCGGCAGCAGTTCGGATCGCAATGACAGCGGCTGAAATTGGGGAAAAATGTGGTGTTGTAGCAAAAGTTATATCAGAAGTTAAAACTTCAAATGGTGAAGCTGAATTAGAGTTTTATTTCTCAAAAGGACAGATATATGAAGACTTGCGGATTGGAGCAAATATTGTAGCAGCACAACAGTTAAAATCTAATTTTTTACTGGCAAGCACTGGTTTGATTCCTGGTAGTAGAGGTTTTGTGCTGACATCAAGAGAATGTGCTGAACTCAGAAAATCTGAGTTATCTCATGAGCCACTAATTTTCCCATTTCGTAATGGGAGGGATTTAACTGACCAACCTCGTGAAGTATTTGTAATTGATACTTATGGTTGGTCTGAAGAAAAGCTCATGACAGAGACTCCTGTGATATATCAGTATCTTCAAGAACGTGTTTATCCAGAGCGCAAAGCTAATAGAGATTCACGATTAAGAAAATATTGGTGGCTGTTTCGGCGAAGTAATGAACAAGTTAGACAAGCAATTGCAGGATTATCACGTTACATTGCAACTTCAGAGACTGCGAAGCATCGAGTATTTTCATTTTTGGACGGAGAAATTAAGCCAGAACACAAGTTAATAGTTGTTGGAAGTAATGATGCTTATATTCTAGGAATTCTCTCTAGTCAAATTCATGTTAAATGGGCATTAGTATGTGGCGGGCAGCTTGGTCCAACCCCTGTTTATGTCAAAACTATTTGCTTCGACCCCTTCCCCTTCCCAGACCCAACTGACACCCAAAAACAGGTAGTGCCCTGAAGGAAAGGATCGAGAGAATAAAACTGAATTCAAAGAAAAGTAGGCATTTAGAGTTGTAAACTAGCATTGTAATGATGTACGAAG
>JAYUGZ010000282.1:0-4936 GCA_043767465.1 Cyanobacteriota bacterium | reverse complement strand
ATCCGTTAAATCCGTTACATAATTCGTTGCCGAACTTCCTTCAAAAAGTCAAAACAGTGCGAATAGATTTGCCTTGGTGCATCAAATCAAAGGCATCATTAACTTGGTCTATCGGCATTACCTGAGTTATCAGATTATCAATATCAATTTTACCATCCATGTACCAATCAACAATCTTAGGAACATCAGTTCTGCCCTTCGCCCCGCCAAAAGCCGTGCCTTTCCAAACCCTACCAGTTACTAGCTGAAACGGGCGGGTGCTAATTTCTTGACCGGCTCCCGCTACCCCAACAATCACGCTGACGCCCCAACCTTTGTGACAGCATTCCAAAGCTTGGCGCATCACATTAACGTTGCCGATACATTCAAAACTGTAATCAGCTCCGCCTTTGGTCAAATCTACCAAATAAGGAACTAAATCACCCTCAACTTCGCGGGGATTGACAAAGTGAGTCATGCCGAATTTTTCTGCCATTGCTCGCTTGTCGGGATTCATATCTACGCCGACAATCATGTTAGCTCCCACCATGCGAGCGGCTTGAATTACATTCAAACCCACGCCGCCCAAACCGAAAACTATAACATTAGAACCGGGTTCTACTTTCGCCGTATTGATGACAGCGCCGATGCCCGTGGTGACGCCACAGCCGATCAAGCAAACTTTGTCAAAGGGAGCGTCATCGCGAATTTTGGCGATCGCAATTTCTGGCAATACTGTATAATTAGCAAAGGTAGAAGTTCCCATGTAATGGAAAACTTTCTCGCCATTAATTGAAAACCTGCTCGTGCCATCGGGCATCACGCCTTGTCCTTGAGTGAGGCGAATTGCTTGACAGAGATTAGTTTTGCCGCTCAAACAATATGCGCAGTTGCGGCATTCGGGAGTGTAAAGTGGAATTACCCGATCGCCCTTTTTGACACTTGTCACTCCCGCCCCAACATCCGCAACAATCCCAGCGCCCTCGTGGCCGAGAATCGCCGGGAACAAACCTTCGGGATCAGCGCCGGAAAGAGTATAAGCATCAGTGTGACAAACACCCGTCGCTTTAATTTCCACCAGCACCTCACCAGCCCGCGGCCCATCCAGATCCACAGTTTCAATGGTCAAAGGTTGACCGGCACGGCGAGCAACTGCTGCTTTTACTTTCATGCTTTCTCCCTGCGATGATTTGTTAAAGGCCCCGTCAATATGTATTCTATTACTTAATCTCAAAATTGCAGCAAATCTATGACAAAATTAATTGTAATTACCGGAGTCAGTCGCGGTCTCGGTCTCGCCATGACCGAAAAGTTTATTGAATTGGGACACACAGTTTTAGGATGCGCTCGTTCTTCCCAAGCCGTGGAACAACTCACACAAAAATATAGCGCGCCCCACCATTTTACTTGTTTGGATGTCGCCAGCGACGAGCAAGTCAAAGCTTGGGCGACCGAAATTATGGGAAATTATTCGCCGCCAGATTTGCTGATCAACAATGCAGCTATAACTAATTATTCCGCGCCGCTCTGGAAGGTCAGCAGCGAAGAGTTTTCCCAGGTAATTGATGTTAATATTAAAGGTACAGCTAATGTGATTCGCCACTTTGTCCCGGCAATGATTGCGAGAAAAAGCGGCATAATTGTCAACTTTAGTTCGGGTTGGGGAAGGTCAACTTCTCCGGAAGTCGCGCCCTATTGCGCTTCTAAATGGGCGATAGAAGGACTGACGCGATCGCTCGCCCAAGAACTGCCCCGAGGCATGGCGGCGATTCCTTTGAATCCGGGGATAATTCACACCGATATGCTGAAAATTTCCTTCGGAAAAGATGCGGCAAGTTACACGCCTGTCAAAGAATGGGTGCAAAAAGCAGTTCCTTTTTTACTGAAGTTGAAACCTTCAGATAATGGCGTGCCGATGACCGTTCCAGAATAACAATAGACATATTGCAAAAATCCCAAACAATCTTTAAATCATCTGCGTTTATCCGTGTTGCATCTGCCTGACATCTGCGGTTTATGTATGAATAAAATATTTTTGCAATAAATCTAATAAAATAGTAAAATAAGATGTGTGTCCGATCCAACTAAGAAGTCTTTCCCCAGATAGCCACTGTGAACTTGCCTCTTCCCTCGCCCTCGCAAACCGAAACCCGCAAAGCAGACCACCTCAGGATCTGCCTCGAAGAAGACGTACAATTTCGCGAAACTACCAGCGGACTAGAAAACTACCGTTTTGCTCACTGCTGTTTGCCAGAACTCGATCGCACCCAAATCGATTTAACCTCCACATTCCTCGGCAAAAAACTAGCCGTACCCCTGCTCATATCGTCAATGACAGGCGGCACAGAACTCGCCCAGACAATCAATTATCGCCTCGCCGATGTCGCTCAAACATACAAACTGGCAATGGGCGTCGGTTCCCAGCGCTGCGCTGTCGAAAACCCTCAACTTGCTCCTACATTTGCCGTGCGCCGCCGCGCTCCCGATATTCTGCTATTTGCTAACATCGGAGCAGTTCAATTAAACTACAATTATGGTTTGGAAGAGTGCCAAAAAATCGTTGATATTCTTGAAGCTGATGCCCTAATTCTACACCTAAATCCGCTGCAAGAGTGCGTTCAAACTGAAGGCGATACTAACTTTAAAGGACTGCTCGATAAAATTGCCAAATTGTGCGATCGATTACCAGTACCGGTGATTGGCAAAGAAGTTGGTAACGGTATTTCAGGAAAAATGGCACAGAAATTGCTCGCGGCTGGGGTAAGCGCGATCGACATTGCCGGAGCCGGAGGCACTTCTTGGGCGAAAATAGAAGGAGAGCGAGCCAAAGACGGCAAGCAGCGCAGATTGGGCGCCACCTTTGCCGACTGGGGAATCCCGACAGCCGACTGCATTGTCAGCACCCGCGCCGTAGCCCCAGATGCTCCCCTGATTGCCTCTGGAGGCTTGCAAAACGGCTTGGATGCAGCAAAAGCGATCGCCCTGGGCGCAAATGTTGCGGGACTGGCGCGGCCGTTTCTGCAAGCCGCAGCGGAATCGGAATCAGCCGCAGCCCAGCTAGCTGAGGTTTTGATTGCAGAGATTGCTACAGTTCTTTTCTGTACTGGCTGCGCTAACTTGGATGAGTTAAAACATTCTGGGGTTTTGGAAAGGTTAAGATAGAAAGATGTCAGTTGGCAGTGGGCAGTCGTTAGTTGTTAGTCGTTAGTTGTTAGTCGTTAGTTGTTAGTTGGTAGGGGCGGTGCCCCCGTGCCCGCCCTCTTAGTTGTTAGTTGTTAGTCGTTAGTCGTTAGTTGGTAGGGGCGGTGCCCCCGTGCCCGCCCTCTTAGTTGTTAGTTGTTAGTTGGCAGGAACTAACCAATAACCAATAACCAATAACCAATAACCAATAACCAATAACCAATAACCAATAACCAATAACCAATAACCAATAACTCATAACCAATAACCAATAACCAATAACCAATAACCAATAACCAATTATCTAAATGAAAGATTTCCTAAAATATACTTGTGCAAGTTTGCTCGGAACCTTCCTCGGACTGTTGCTGCTAGGCGGCATCGGATTGGGGGGACTGGTAGTGTTAATTGCTCTGGCGGCATCTTCGTCAAAAGATTCAGGCCCGCAAGTTAAAGATAAGTCTGTATTGGTATTAGACCTTTCTCTAAATATCACTGACAGCAAACCAAGTCGCAGCACAAGCGCGGCGATTCAAGAAGCGCTTTCGGATGAATCCGGCGATGCTGTGACGCTGCGGACTGTTTTGGATGCGATCGAATCTGCGAAAAAAGACCCGAAAATCGTGGGTATGTATCTCGAAGGCAGTTCGGATGCCAGCAGCAGCGGGTTTGCTAATCTCAAAGAAGTTCGATCGGCATTACAGCGTTTCCGAGATGCCAAAAAACCCATTTTTGCTTACGAAATGGACTGGAGCGAGCGAGATTATTACCTCGGTTCAGTTGCAAATACAATTGCTGTCAATCCTTACGGCTCTGTAGAAATCAACGGTTTTAGCAGTCAAGCAATGTTTTTAACCGGTGCTTTCGAGAAATACGGCGTGGGAGTCCAAGTGACTCGCGTCGGCAAATACAAGTCAGCCGTCGAACCATTTTTGCTCAAAAAAATGAGCCCGGAAAATCGCCAGCAAACTCAAAAATTGCTCGGAGATATTTGGGGCGAATACTTGAAAACTGTCGGGCCGAGCCGCAAATTGAGCGTTCCCCAATTGCAAGCGGTTGCAGATAATGGCGGAACTTTGATGGCTGACGAAGCTCTCAAAGGCAAGTTAGTTGATAAAGTTGCATATTTTGATGAAATTGCCACAGAACTCAAAAAACTAACAGGAACCGATGCAGAAAACAAATCTTTCAAGCAAATTAGTTTGAAAAACTACGCGAGAGTTGCTGAGAATAAAAACTCAACTCGCGCTAACAAGAAAAACCAGATTGCTGTCCTTTACGCTGAGGGAGAGATTGTAGATGGCGAAGGCGGCCCGACTCAAGTAGGGGGCGATCGCATCGCTCAAGAAATGCGCAAAATCCGCGAAGATGACGACGTAAAAGCAGTAGTTTTGCGCGTCAACAGTCCCGGAGGCAGCGCCACCGCTGCGGAAGTCATCGGGCGCGAAGTCGCGCTGACGGGCAAAAAGAAGCCAGTTATCGTGTCGATGGGCAATTTAGCAGCTTCCGGCGGCTATTGGATTTCGATGGGTTCCAGCAAAATCTTTGCCGAAGCGAGTACGATTACGGGTTCCATCGGCGTTTTTGGGATGCTGTTCAATGCCGAAAAGTTGGCTGCTAACAACGGCATAACTTGGGACGTGGTGAAAACCGCCCGCTTTGCGGATACCAACACGGTTTCCCGCCCGAAAAATCCTCAAGAATTGGCAAATATTCAGAAGATAGTCGATCGCATTTACGATCGATTTATCACCAAAGTCGCCGACTCCCGCAAACT
>JAYUGZ010000281.1:0-1954 GCA_043767465.1 Cyanobacteriota bacterium | reverse complement strand
CAAATTATGTATTCGGTTGATGAGTCGAAACGCGAACCGATTTTGGCGGCTGTGGGACAGTTGCAATTTGAGGTTGTGCAGTTTCGAATGCAGTCGGAATATAATGTGGAAACTACGCTGGAGATGTTGCCTTATACTGTAGCTCGTTGGGTTGATGGCGGTTGGGATGCTCTGGCAAAAGTTGGAGGTTTGTTTAATACTGTGACGGTGAAGGATTGTTGGGGAAGGCCGGTTTTGTTGTTTAGAAATGACTGGAATTGCCGTCAGGTGGAAGGTGAGCATCCTGTTTTGATGTTAAATGCGATCGCGCCTGTGGTTTCTGGTTTGGCTGTTAGCGCGGAGTGAGGTAATCAGGATACGGCACTGCCCAGAGCGTGTCAACTTAAGCTTGAAAGCCTTGATAAATCTCGTTTTTCCCTAAGTCTAGATCCCCCTAAATCCCCCGAAAGCAAGGGGGACTTTGAGAAGACTCCTGTCCCCCCCTTGCTTTCGGGGGGCGCCAGGGAGATCTGGGCCTAGTCGTCAAACAATAGTCTCTGACTACGTTTGACCTTAAGTTGACACCAATGGGCAGTGCCGTTTCCCTACAGTTAATTAGGACGCGGCAGTGCCGTGTCCTCCGTTGCCTATCATTTATTTGAGAAAGACTATATAATTGTTTAAAAAGTAGGGTACGCACCAATTGAGGTAAAACTATGACTTTTACTGTCGATCCTATTACCCAAATTACCCACCTCCCAGATCATACGGAACTCCCAGAAAGTGATGGTACTTTTGTGAAAAACTTTCAGGAGCATCCTCAAAGCATTCTATTAACTGATTCGATCGAACCAATCCTGCAAAACCTGCATCCAGAAGGTGATTATGCTATTGGTCAGGATTGCGGAATTTATTGGCGTTTGACAGAGCCTTTAGAACGTGGCGCTGAATGTCCAGATTGGTTCTATATAGCTAATGTTCCGCCAACTCTTGATGGTAAATTGCGGAGGTCTTATGTCTTCTGGAAAGAGTTTGTTGCACCATTAATAGTTTTAGAATTTGTATCGGGAGATGGTTCGGAGGAAAGAGATAAAACTCCTGTATCCCTTTCTGAACAAGAGGGGAGAGCCAAGCCAGGTAAATTCTGGGTCTATGAAAATGTGATTCGCCCTCCATTTTACGGCATTTATGAAGTGAGTAAAGCTAGTGTTGAAGTGTATCATTTAGTGGATGGAAAATATCATTTATTGCCGAGTAATGAGCGGGGTCATTATCCAATTTCAGGTTTGGGAGTGGAGTTGGGAATTTGGTCAGGAGTTTATCAGAATCTGGAATTGCCTTGGTTGCGCTGGTGGGATTCTGAAGGTAATTTGTTGTTGACTGGTTGGGAAATGACAAGACTATCAGAAGTGCGTTTAGAACAGGAACGTGCAAAATCAGAACAAGCTCAATTAAGAGTGCAAAGGTTGGCTGAGCAATTGCGAGCGGCTGGAATCGATCCGGATCTATAGATTGTTGCAAAAGTAGGGTGAATTGCGATCGTAGAGATAAAATCCGGCGGTTGAAACCGCGTCTACACAAGCAAAACCCGGATGGTGCGCGGGTTGAGGAGAATAATTAAACCCGGCGGTTGAAACCGCGTCTCATCTTTCCAGCCGCTGACGCTGGTAACGAGTAAATCTAAAATCCAAAATCGGTTGACGGCGGGTATCTTATGCGGCTACGCTGTGAATTGAGAGGTTGCTTTGCTTGCACAGGAGGCAACCCGCGTCGCCCGAAAATCTAGTTGCACTGCCCAAAGCTGCTACCAACAGCAATGAGCAGCATAACCGCCAAACTGGAATCAGCAGTCTGGTGGCTCGGAGTATCCTAACATTCTCTGTGGCCGCCCTGCTATCTGTTGAACTGCGGGGCGGCTGGATTTTTGGGTTTCCTTAGAAAACCCAAAGTCAGGAGAACATAATATGTCACAGGA
>JAYUGZ010000280.1:0-1958 GCA_043767465.1 Cyanobacteriota bacterium | reverse complement strand
CGGGCCGTGGGCGATCGCACGCAGGAAGCTACCACCCTCAACAACATCGGCGGTGTCTACTCAGACTTGGGAGAAAAACAGAAAGCGCTAGAGTATTTGAGCCAGTCGCTTCCCCTAAGAAGGGCCGTGGGCGATCGCAGTGGGGAAGCTACCACCCTCAACAACATCGGCGCTGTCTACAATGATTTGGGAGAGAAGCAGAAAGCACTAGACTATTACAACCAGTCCCTTCCCCTCTTTCGGACTGTGGGAGATCGCGGTGGCGAAGCTAGCACCCTCAGCAACATCGGCGCTGTCTACTCAGATTTGGGAGAAAAACAGAAAGCGCTAGAGTATTACAGCCAGTCTCTTCCCCTGAGACGGGCCGTGGGCGATCGTGGTGGGGAAGCTACCACCCTCAACAACATCGGCTTAGTCTACTCAGATTTGGGAGAGAAGCAGAAAGCACTAGAGTATTACAGCCAGTCCCTTCCCCTCTTTCGGACTGTGGGCGACGCTAAAGGGGAAGCTACCACCCTCAACAATATCGGCGCTGTCTACTCACATTTGGGAGAGAACCAGAAAGCACTAGAGTATTACAGCCAGTCCCTTCCCCTCTTTCGGACTGTGAGCGATCGCAGTGGGGAAGCTACCACCCTCAGCAACATCGGCCAAGTCTACGATGATTTGGGAGAAAAACAGAAAGCGCTAGATTATTACAGCCAGTCCCTTCCCCTGAGACGGGCTGTGAGCGATCGCAGTGGGGAAGCTACCACCCTCAGCAACATCGGCAAAGTCTACTACTATTTGGGAGAAAAACAGAAAGCGCTAGAGTATTACAGCCATTCCCTTCCCCTGAGTCTGGCTGTGGGCGATCGCACTATTGAAGCTGTCACCCTCAACAACATCGCTTATGCCAAACGCGATCTCGGCAACCTCACCGAAGCCCTCACTGACATTGAAGCCTCCATCAAAATTATTGAAAGCCTCCGCACCAAAATTGCCAGCCCAGAACTCCGCACCTCATACTTTGCCACAGTACAAAACTATTACCAGTTCTACATTGACCTGTTAATGCAACTGCACAAAACTAATCCCAAATCCGGTTACGATACCAAAGCCTTTGAAGCCAGCGAACGTTCCCGCGCCCGCAGCCTCCTCGAACTTTTGCAAGAAGCAAACGCCGATATTCGTCAAGGTGTCGCCCCAGAATTATTGCAAAAAGAACGCAATTTACAACAGCAACTCGATGCCCAGGAAAAACGGCGCATCGAAGTTCTGAATCGCCCCAACCACACTCCTACCCAAGAAGCAGAATTAGAACAGCAGCGGCAAACTTTAATCGCACAATATCAGGACATTCAAACCCAAATCCGCACCACCAGCCCCCGCTACGCCGCCCTCACCCAACCGCAACCCCTAACCCTGCCACAAATTCAACAACAAATCCTCGATGAGAATACAATTTTACTTCAGTATTCTCTAGGAAAAGACCGCAGCTATCTCTGGGTCGTCACCAAAACCAGCATCACCAGTTATGAATTGCCCACAACTGCCGACATCGAAAAAGCCGCCCGCAATTTCCGCGATGCTGTGACTAATCCGCGCTACCGAGACATCCGCAATCGAGTCGCTGAAGCTAACAACGCCCTCAGTCAAATTATTTTACAGCCCGCAGCAGTACAACTCGCTCAAAAGCGCCTGCTGATAGTTGGCGATGGTGTTTTGAATTATCTTCCCTTTGCGGCCCTCTCGCTCCCCGGAAAATCGGGTGAAAATGGGAATCCGCCTTTAATTGTAGACCATGAAATCGTGCTGCTGCCTTCCGCTTCCACCTTGGGAATCTTAAGACAAAACTACAGTGACAGACAAGCCCCAACTCGGACTTTAGCGATTCTCGCCGATCCAGTTTTTAGCGGTAACGATGAACGAGTTAAAAATTCTTCTTCAGCCACCACTCAGCAAGCGGTAGAATCAGC
>JAYUGZ010000279.1:0-12483 GCA_043767465.1 Cyanobacteriota bacterium | reverse complement strand
CTGTGGTGTATACTCTTGCAAGGCATCCCGCAAAGGACGGTAGGAAAGCACATAACCGTAAAAATCAGCCCGTAAAGTCAAAACTAAGGTGATATTTTCTTGGGCGATCGCCGTTAGCAACCCATCGGCAAAGCGTTCCTGTTCTTCCTTTACCTGACAAAGGGTGTACAGTTCCTCAAATTGGTCTGCAACTAATAACAATCGTTTACCTGGGTTCCGGTCTAAAATGCGAGATATCACTTGCAGCAAGGTGATTCTACCGTTTTGCAAATCACCTGCTAATCCCACAGCTTCACGCAGTTGTTGAGTTTCCCCTGCTGCTGGTTCTAATTGCCGCACCAAGGCAAAAGCTAACTGCACAAATGGTTCTTTCCCCGGACGGAAGGATTCAATTAACCAGTTTCCGTCTTTTCGCAATTGGGGAATTAATCCCGCAAATATTACAGAAGATTTACCGCTGCCGCTTGGCCCAACCACTGCTACCAACGGTTGTTTGTGCGTTACTTCTACTAAATTACTGACAAATTTTTCCTGTCCGAAAAAGAAGTCGGCATCTTCTTCGCCAAAGGCAGACAATCCTTGGTAAGGATTGGGCGGAATCACATCTTCATCAGCAATTAAAACATCCTCGATTTCTGAACTCATTAACATTTTTTTCTTGAAAACGGGAGTTTCCTGCTCTCGGAAACTCATCATCTGCGAGCAACCTAACTCGTAGGCTTCTTCTAGCGTATATCCAGCAGCGATCGCATCATAAAAGCCTACAGCAAAGGCAAGGGCTGCTCGATCTCCCACCGCTCTATTCATGCCAACGACATAATTAACGTATTGGCTAATTGCCTCTGCCTGTACTTCGGAATAACAAGCATTGAGAATTACACATTCTACACCCTTTTTGGCAAACAATTTAAACATACTGGCGAGGGCGTTTGTCTGCACCAGCGCCAATTTTTCCGTATCGTCTTCTAGGACAATTCCATCTGCTCCAGCACCATGCCCGCAAAAGTGGACAATGTGAGGTTGATAATCTAAAATAGCTCGGTAAAAGTCACGGGAACGCACGGCCCATTTTTGTTCTAATTTATACTGATCTCGTTTATTTGCCCGTCGCAATCCTTCGTCAATTTCCCGGATCTCTTGATCCAATCGCAAGGGTGCGGTATTGGTGGGATTGGCTGCCAGAATCAGAATTGTTTTGACTGGGGTGTTGTTAGTCATGGCTTCGGGAATTGCTCTGGTTTTCTGGAGCTTTTATTTCTGTTTTCTTGAAAAGATTTCTTTTACTTAAAGGGATAAAGGTCTTTGTATTTCTATACGGTTCAGTCTTAGTATACCAAGCTGGTCATAAAATCTTTGCTGCGCGTTAAGTAACTTTACACTGTGACAGAATGTACAGTTATCATAACCCGTGAGATTGATGTGCTTGATTTTTGTGACAAATTTAACTGTGTTTGCTTTGTTTTCGCTTCGATAGTAACTTTCTGGCGATTAAAATATTACATAAGTAAGTAGGTAGGCGCAAATAAACCGTGGTATGTAACAGAATGTAAAACTCTTGTAACCCCTGCGATTGCGTCGCTTCACTTCGTTTCGCTCGCAATGACATATATGTTTTTTTGCACCCATCTACTTAGGTGAACATATATATTTCCTGTCCTTCAAGGGAACGAAGTAATCTCAAAACCCTGCGATTGCTTCGTTCCTCGCAATGACATTATTAGATTTATTTATGTCTACCTACTGGCAGGTTGATGCGAGGATCGCACTTTTTTAAAGAATGGTTAAGATTGCGGATGTGTAGCTCTGCTTTGGTTAAGCTATATTGACTGGTTTTTACTCATCAGCTTCGCAGGTAAAGCACAATCAGCAATATTCTAGTTAACTATAGTCGGGAGACAAGCAGTCATGGCAGAAATTGATGTTCTTGTAAAAAGTTTGTGGGAACTTGATGAGGATCAGCTAGCAGTACAAATTGGCGATCGCGCTCAAGCCATAGAGGATGATGCGGCTGGACTTGGAACCAGAGGGATAGATCCAGCTTCCCTGGATTCTATTGATGTGAATGTGGCGGCTAGAGCATCGATCGATCCCAAGCTCCTAGCAACTGGCCAGCGGCTGTTCGATCGCGTAAATCCGTTAGTTTACGATCTGATGTGCAAACCGCTCTTAAACGATCCACAGACTCAGAAAATCCTCGATGAAGCGATCGGGCAAAATTACACTAAAGCTGCTGGGATGTTAGCTCCTATTCTGATCTCTGGAGTGGGACTTGCTCCTGCTGTTGCTACTCTCGTCGCTACGTTGATTATCAAAAAGATTGCCAATTATGGCGCTACTGCAATTTGTGACACTTGGAAGCAAAACCTCCCCAAACCCGCAAGCTGAGCGATAAACGGAACTTCCTCCGCAAGCGAAGGAAGTTCTGTTCGAGGTTCGATCGCACTCACACCTCAAGCAATTTGTTCGCGGGTTTGGCGATCGACAATTCCGTCTGGCTTCAAACCTTTTTTCTGCTGAAATTCCTTGACGGCTGTATCTGTTCCCGGCCCAAATTCACCATCAGCCCCAACTGCAATCCCAGCCTTTTTCAAGCCTTCCTGAAGCTTGATGACATCCGAGCCTTCCATTCTCGGCATCGCCAAGCGCAAGGTTCTGGGGTTGTCATCCCACGGCGCTTTAGCAAACCCTTGAGCAGGCGATCGATTAAGTGCATCCTCGGTTTGGGAACCAAAGCCGCCATCTTCGCCAATCTGTGCATCAGGGTTGTTCTGATTCCAAAGCTGCTGAAATGCGAGTATTGAGTTGCTGCGAAGATCGATCGTCCCGTCGCCGATGTAGTCGAAGTGAGGCGGATCGCCCGGTAATGGCTCCCAGCCATATGGTATCAAATAAGATTCCCAGCCTCTGGCATCTTCAATGTCGATCGCTAGCCCTGTTTGGTGATTGCTGGCGCCCGGTGGCGCTACAGGATTGGAGTTGTTGGAGCGATCGTTATACAATAACATTTGCTGGGCGATCGTGCGGTAGGCAGAGTTCACCTGCATCGTTTGACCTCGATCTTGAATGGCTCTCTGAAGTGCCTCTTTTGCTGGGGTTTGTACGTAGGGAAAAGCTGCATCCAGCAAGTCTACATTGAGGTCATCAAAACTGACAAAGGCATCTGGCATCATCAGTTGCAGTTGATGAATCAACTGTTGAGATAAGCCATTGACCACCGCAGTCGAAGCCATGGGGGCATCTTGGAGCAATCCCGGAAAACTGCCTCTAACTTCCAACATATCCCGTTGGACAAATTCTTCACAGGCTTCGATAATTACAGGTTGATTAAATAGAATGTCGCTTGAGTTAGTCATGGTTTTATCTAATCTATTAGAATTTGGTAAGTCCTGGATTCATCAACTCTATCCGTAGGGTACTTATGGCGAACTTTACCTCGACAGAGCTTGTAAAAATCACTTGATTGTGTAGTAAGTCTAATTGGTTGCACAATCGATTTTATAGTCCCAATTCTTTGCGTGTTCGATCGCTGACAACACCATCCGCCGTTAGCCCTTTTTGCTGTTGAAACTGTCGCACAGCATTATCCGTGTCTTTGCCAAAAACACCATCTGCTGAAACATTGATTTCTGCCGCGATCAGCGCTTCTTGCACTTGACGCACATCCTCACCTTGCATGATTGGCTCGGTAAGTGTGAGAACCCGAACTTCAGGCATTCCTAAAAACAGAGCTTGCTCGGCCAAGCGCCTGCGTGTCAGCCCCAGCCAGGGTTCACCATTGACTTTATTCCACACAGGAAACTGATTGGCTGCTCCTTGATAATCTCCGTCGTTCAACAACTTCAGAAGAGTTGAACCTCCAAAACCTTCTGTTTCTGGGCCCACGTTGAAGCAGAAGCAAACCAGTGCAGAAAACTGGTTGTCATCGATCTCAACTTCAACGGCATCCTCAACATAGGATTCAAATTTTTCTAAATCTCCCCTCAGTAATTCTTCTGCTTGCGTTTGGCTAATAGTCAGTTCTGGATAAACATCATCGCCAGTGTGTCCGTAACCAATTGTCCAAACTCCACCGCCATCATCATAAGCAGCGAGTTCACATCCTTCAAAGCTAGTGAGAAGCTGGAAGCCTTCTTGATTGATATGCTTTGAACCTCTGCGTTCTACCAGATCAGGGGGTTGTTCGTCTGGAGGATGAATATGATATGTTTTAGCCACACTGAACCTTAAAGCATCAATCAATGCTTTTACTTGCCCATTAGTCTCTGTGACTTTAATAGCTAGGTCGTCTTTGATTTCGTATACGCGACCATCGCCGAAGAGTTCCAACGATCTTTTTGGCATTTGAGTTTTCCTTTTTACAAGGTAGTTTCAGTCAACAAAGGCATTTTGAAGCTCCGATTGCAAAAGTTTGCCTATTTTCAAAATGAGCGAAAAGAGTCTATTATAATGATTTTGAGCAAAAGTCTTGGCTTGACGGGTGATTTTGTTATTATATATGTCTGATCCAGAGTAGTGTTCGCGATTTTAGCAAACCTTTACAAAAATTCATTCGCCTTGACAATCGGCTTACCCAATCTCTCTGATTCGCTACAGTTTTGGCTCATATTCCGCAGATGTAACTCATCTTATTGCCATAGTCCGTACTGTTTTTAATTTGTAGTCTGAAACCCTGGATTT
This sequence comes from Cyanobacteriota bacterium, assembly GCA_043767465.1. Taxonomy (GTDB): domain Bacteria; phylum Cyanobacteriota; class Cyanobacteriia; order Cyanobacteriales; family Microcoleaceae; genus Microcoleus. Next base: position 7,806 of record JAYUGZ010000279.1, on the reverse strand, counting down.
CCTGGAAAGTAACTCAATATGTAAAGCTACCATCGCCAGAGCGATCGCTTCGTCAAAACTTACGCAAAAAGTGGTTTGAATCGCGAATTATAGCGGCTTCAGTCCTAGGATTTTAGAAGGACTGAAGTCCTCACTACGAACCTGTTTTACTGTTTTTGGCTAGACAATGTAAGGAGAGTCGATCGCCTTTGCACGATTAATTGCCACCAACGTCTGGTAAATCAAAGCCGAAATCTCAGCCCGGGTGATGTCTCGCTGCCCAGAAAGCCGATCGCGCGCCGGATAGTTTACTACAATCTTCAAAGCCGTGGCTGTGGCTGCGGCACTTAAAGCAAAATTAGGAATTTGATTGCGATCGCTGTAAACTTGCAACAGATCGGGATTGCCGCCCTTAAGTTCCAAACCGTTAACCAGAGACACGATCGCCTCAGTCTTAGTCAAATTCTGATTCGGGCCAAACTTCAACCCCGGAAACCCCGACAAAAACCCCGCCCGATTCGCGCGTTCGATCGCACTTCTCGCCCAAAAACTCGCCGAAACATCGATAAAATTGGTAGCCGCCGCCTTCGGAATCGGACTAAATGCACTCACCAACAACGCCGCATATTGAGCGCGATTTAAACTGTTGTCAGGCCCGAAAGAACCGTCAGGAAAACCGCTAATTATATTCGCCGCAGCCAAAGCTTCAATAAACTTTTCTGCCCAATGTCCCGAAATATCGCTGAACCTAGAACCGCCGATATTCGGATTGCCGCCGCCCTTTCTCACCGCAGCTTGCACAGCTTTTAAAGCATTCACTTTCCCGTAACCAAACCAATCGCTGCGGCGGCTGGTAACATCGTAATTTCCCAGGCGATTCCCCAACTGCGGATCGGCATCGGCATCGACAATTTTGTCAGCAGTTTGTTCGAGAATTCCCCGCACTTCCCGCGCCGTCAAACGAGGGTTTGCCGAAAGCACTAAACCTGCAACTCCAGCGACTACTGGAGTGGCGCTAGAAGTGCCACCAAAGCTATCGGTGTAGTCCCCCGAGTCGTAGCCTGCAACCCCGACGCGATCGGCAGTAAACACCCCCAAACCTGGCAAATACTGCGACACCTCTGGCGCAGTCGCAATAAATCCGGTTTCTGGTAGCCAAGTTCCCGGCGGCGCGTTGTTGCTGGGCGCGCAAACCGAGATGCTGGTGCCCCAATTGCTGTAGGCTGCTTTTTTGTTGAGGGAAGTGGAAGCAGACACCGCAATTACATCGGGGTGTACGGCAAATCCAGCCAGCCAATTAGTGCGATCGCCAAACATATTATTTCGCCAGCCTTTTTCGTCCACAGTCCCGTTAACGGGGCGGTTAGCATTACCCGCAGCGAACAAAATCACGCAGCCTCTGCCGCCGCGCCCTTGGGTGGCTGCTTTGGTGATGACGGCGCTTTGGCGCAGGGAAAGCGGATAGTAAACTGCCCCAGGGCCCCAACTGCAAGAGATGACGGCGGCGCCTTTTTCCACTGCCCAATTGAATATTTTTTCGACAGAATCGTCATCAAGAAAACCCGTGGTACGGATGGGCATCAGGGCGCATCCGGGGGCGACGCCGACAATGCCTTTGCCGTTTTCTTCCGCAGCCGCTACACCGGCGCAACTTGTACCGTGATTGTCCGATTCGGCGACTGGCATCGGGGAAGTGTCGCCGTCTTTGAAATCAATGGGTGAGACGATTTTGCCTTGGCCTTGAAAATCGGGATGCGTCATATCGACTGAATCGTCGGCGATCGCAATTGCGATCGATCGCACGCCGCGAGTCATATCCCAAGCTGGTTCTGCATAAATTTGAGCACCGCCGACAAGTTCGTTGCCGCCTTTATTATTGAGATACCACTGTTTGGGATAAAGCGGATCGCGGGGTGTATAATGCTGCTGAGTTTCTAGTATAATGTTGGGTTCCGCCACCAGAACTTCTGGATATCTTGTGAGGCGGTTGGCAATTTTGATCGGGTTTTCGGTTGCTTGTTTGCTGACGAAGCAGACGAAGGTGTTGGGAATGCCTTCGACTGGCCGGATTATTGTTAAATTTGCTGCATTGGCGATCGCCCAACGCGATTCTTCGTTTACTTGTTCGCCAAATTGAATAGTAATTTGGTCAGTTAAATAAAAGAATGTACTCGGATTATTTGCCGGACAATAAACATGGCTAGCAAAAGCTACATCATCGCTGGCGCGGGCTGCTTGCATTGCTGCATCTAGGTTTTCCGGCGCAACCAAATATTCTTCCAGATTACTTTGTCCGACACGACGGTTAAGTTTTGCCTGATTTGTTGCAGCCCAATTGTTTGAGGCTGATGCTATCGTTGAGGGTCTGACTGTAAAGCGGTTGGGAACTTTTGACAGCAACAATTCATCGCCACCACGCTGCAAAATCACTGCCAGACTTGCTTCGGGAACTCCTATACCTTGATAATTTTGGAGAGTGTCGGATGTCGGTTTGCTTGGTTGTACCATCAGAAATATTCCTGTTTAATTTGGGAGAGAAGACCGGGCGGTTGCAACCGCCTGATCTCTTCAACCCGCGGAGGCGGGTTTTGTTTGTGTAGCCGCGGTTTCAACCGCCGTCTTATCTTATCTCTTCTCTCAAATAAACACGCTAGGATTAATGTTAAAGAATTCTCCCAGCGCCTTAGCTTGCGCCTTGCTAATCGCCCGTTTCCCATTAACCACCTCAGATACTACTCCTTTGGAACCAATCACGCCCACTAAATCGGCTTGTTTGAGTTCGCGAACTTCGATGAAATGCAATAGAACATCCCTGGGAGTCGCTTCTGGAATTGGATAATATTTTGATTCGTATTCTTCGATTAACAGCCCCCAGAGACTCAGTAAAGTTTCTTCTTCTAGTGTTAATTCTTCCTTAGACATCAGAAAATCGACTTCTGCGAGGGCAAGCTCGTTATCTTCTTCGTTCAGGATGGGCTTAGGCTGCGATTTCGCCAGCAGTTGACCGTAGACTGTTTTCTCGATTGTGATATTCATGGTTCATTTTATTGTTAAATTGGACATGGCTCTGAAGTATAAGGTGGGTGTTTATTTCTCGGCATCATGCTTTTAACCATTGGGTGAATGTTTGTTTTGTATTTGTTGATTCCATCATACAATCTCCACGGATTCCCCGCTATATCTAGCTGGATTTTAATTTATTTTAATTTTGACTTCATCTTCATTGCCCCAGTTAATTTTGCTATATTCGGCATGAGTTAAGAATTTCTTAAAATATATAATTTTGCTTTTGTATTTAACTTGTACAATTAATCTATACCTATTATGTTTAATATTAAATATGGTATATCCATAGACTTGATCGACCGATTTGGAATATTCCTGTCGGAGCTCTTCTAGTGATTCCCAATCGTTGTCTTTGATGAGCTTGTACCAGGATTCGATCGCACTCTGGGCATCTGCGTAGGGTTCGATCGCACTCAGAAGATTTTTGCGAGAAATTAGTCTCATTCGGGTACCGTTTTTACACGACACCTTTATGTTCTCACAACGAGAACCGACTGTCAAGTCTCTACTTGAATTTTCCCAAAGAGCCTTTTGCCCGATCGATCGCACCCTTTGACATTGGAACAAAATTGGTTTATAGTTGGCCGGTTGCGATCGCCCATGGTACGATCGGCTCAAGCTAAATATCTTTTTAAAGCGCCGAGGCGCAAAGTAATTTCATGGTATACTCTGGAACTGTTTGCTGGCTTCGCTTCACTGCCCGGATGACGATCGGGGCGATCGCAGTTTTGACTCTGTTGCAACCGCTCCAAGCCCAAGCACAACAACCGTCTCGACCAGATAGCCAACCGCAAGTCGATCCCGCCGACGACCCCACAGACCCCAACAATCTCCGCCCTACGGCGCAAGACAGTGGCGTGCTGAGCATTGCCGGAGGCCAGCGTTTGATGACAGAAGCCAGCGGTGCTATTTCCAATCAGAATTATACCGTCGCTGCTCAAAAGCTCCAAGAATCCCGTCAAATTTTCAATCAACTCTCCAACTTCTACCAGCAACTGGGCAGCAGTTTTGCCGGAATTGACATCCGCTTGGCCGACAGCAACCGCACCAAAGCTGTAGAAACAGCTCAAATGCGCGACGAAGCTACCTATCGGCTGGCGTTGGTACACCGGGCACAAAATAAGCCCGAACTGGCTGTCCCCCTACTAATTCAGATTATTCGATCGCAGCAGCCAACTCGCGACTTAGGCAAAAAAGCTTATCAGCAGTTACTGGAATTGGGTTTTGTGGATGCGCCCTATCCCCGGCCTGCTGCAACTCAACCGCGATCGTCTAACAAGTAGTTCCACTAAAATTTAAATTACAGCCGTCTATCACAGAAACCAATGGTTACACCGTCTCAAGTTGCAGAAATGATTCAGACTGGATTGCCAGACGCTAAGCTAAAAATTGACGATTTGAACGGTGGCGGCGACCACTATCAAGTGAGAGTAGTCTCTGCCGCCTTTGAAGGGAAAAGCCGAGTACAGCAGCACCAACTGGTCTACGGCGCTCTCAAACAGGCAATGGCTAGTGAAGCTATCCACGCTTTGGCCCTGGAAACCTTAACTCCGGCAGAATGGGCAGCGAAAAATCAAGTTGCTTAATTGTTCAGTCAACTGCTGCACTTGCGCACAGAAACCCAAGAAACCGGGTTTTTGATCGGAATCTAGGGCTATAACGAGAGATTTTCGTAAAAAACCCGGTTTCTGCGTCAGTCAACGTTTAAAAATTTTCAAACAATATTAGGAGCTACCATGACTACAGCACATGAAAGAATCGACGAATTGGTTAAGCAAAACAAAATCATGGTGTTCATGAAGGGCAATAAGTTAATGCCCCAGTGTGGCTTCTCTAATACCGTGGTGCAAATTCTCAACACTTTGGGAGTGCCTTATGAAACTGTTGATGTGTTAGCAGACCAAGAAATTCGCCAAGGCGTTAAAGAGTATTCCAATTGGCCGACAATTCCCCAAGTTTATGTCAATGGCGAGTTTCTGGGTGGCTCGGATATTCTGATCGAGATGTATCAAAAGGGCGAATTGCAAGAAGCTGTAGAAGTCGCTTTGGCTTCCTAAATAAAAGTCAAGGGAAAGGAGAAAGAAAGTTTTGAGTTTTGAGTTTTAAATTGTGAGTTAAAGACTTAAATAATTCTTAGTTCGGAACTCAAAACTTTTCCAAACTTCTAATTTTAACAACAGTAGGGCGGACACAGCCCCGCCCTACTCAATGTCTATTTTGCAGCTACAGCTTGCAAGTTCCTGACTCTGCTATCAAAACCGGATTGTCTGACGCCTTCAATCATTCTGGTAATAAGTGTTGGTATCAGAAAAGGCAATTACCAATTACCAATTACAAATTACCCAATAATCAGCGGGTTGATCAAACCTAATTTGGCATTAATAGTAGTCTGCTTCAGTTTGTGTCTGTGTCTGTGGCATTTCAAAATTCGATGGGTCGTGAATGTAACGCGCTGCTTCTTCCTCTAATCTGTGAATCAGATAAGGCTCCAGGCCGTTACAATGTCGCAGGGCTGCTAGGTAGCCATCTAAGTAAAGCCGCAGGTCATCGAAGCGATAACCTCGATGCCACATTTCGACGAGGGCGTCGGTGAGTTTTTGGTAATGCCTGATTGTTTGGGTGTCTTGTAGCATGGTGTGAGTTGGAAATCCTTTGTGGTGTGTATAATGACGGCGGGATTTAGGAATGGCCTAGATTGATGCTGAGCAAACTCAGAAGAGAGGCTATTTCTAAATAAAAGTTTTTACCCTGCTCAACAGGCTACCCTCCAGAAAAAAATTTCACTCGCTGCAATGCAGTACATCGACTTTTTGGCGCGCACCTAGATAATTCACCGTGCGTTTAATAGAGTCAGGATATTGCTGAATTTTACGATCGAACTGAGTGAGTCTTCCGGCTACCGAGCGAACGGTTGCAGGAATTTTAGTTTCAGTTGCGCAATTTGTCAACCTCCTGGGGCTGGGGGCTGGGTCGGGGGGTTCTGTTTTGGCAGGCGGTTGGGTCATAGGGTCGATCGGCTGTAGACTCTCTTATTTTCATTGTAAGCTCACCGCCAGAATCATTTAACCTTTCTCCGGTCTGACGATCGCAACTTGACCAAATCTTTAAAATTAGTACCCTCAGTTTGTTGGCAGCTTTAACTGTAGCTAGGGCTTGAGTAACGATGGTTACAAAACCTTGACAAAAGGTCTGTTAGCCTGGTAGCCATTAGTGATATAGGAAGCTCGCCGTTGTGGGATCTGCAAGTATTTCAATTGTTGAAGGAAATCCGCACCTGCGATCGCTCTTGGGCTGGCATTTACAGCAAGTCGGTCACTGGGTGCACCAGTCAGCGGATATCAGTCACGCTAGGGAAATATTTTTGAGCCGCCAGCCAACCCTAGTGATTTTGGATGCCCAACTGCCGGATGGGGACGGTTTAGAATTTTGCCACTGGCTACAACAACAGCAACAGTCGCTGATTTTGATGCTGTCGGCGCGGAATTCGGAAGCGGATATTGTTGAAGGGTTGAAGTCGGGAGCTGACGATTACCTGACTAAACCGTTTGGGATGCAAGAATTTATGGCCAGGGTAGAAGCTCTGATGCGCCGCAACCGCACGATGATACCGCCGGCGACGCTGGAGTGCGGGCTGCTGAAAATTGATTTGGTGCAGCGTCGAGTCAGGCTGTATGAGGAACAAATCGAGCTGACTCCTCAGGAATTCAGCCTGCTGTACGTGCTGGCTCAAGCTGGAGGAGTGCCACTTTCGCGCTCCGATTTGCTGCGCAGAGCCTGGCCTGATGCGATTGACAACCCCCGGACGATCGACACTCACGTACTCTCTCTGCGTAAAAAAATCGAAATCGACCCGCGACAACCGAGCCTAATTCAAACTGTGCGCAATGTCGGCTATCGCCTAAATCTGGAATTTTTGAATACAAATCAACCGCATTCACCGGTGCCTCGAGCTGTGATTTCTTAGACTCTCATCAGCCGATAAGTCTGATTTTAGGTTGGTAATTGATTGGCGATGGCATCAGTTTTTGCCGCCATAATAAAATCATTGCGGTGCAGTCCCGAAATCACATGAGTCCACCAACTAACCGTCACTTTTCCCCACTCGGTTAACAGCGCGGGGTGATGTCCGTCGGTTTCTGCTACTTCGCCGACGCTGTTTGTAAAGGCGATCGCACTTTTGAAATCCGGGAATTTGTAAGTGCGTTCTAACTGAGGAATCCCATTTTTTTCAATTAAATTCCAATCGGGAATTTGAGGTTTGAGTTGGACAATTTCGTAAGCTGTGACGCGGGGAGAGTTTTGGCGGCAGGCGGCACAGCGTTCTGTTGTTAAAGGTTCCATAAATTGCAGTTTAGCGAATTGATGCTCAAAGATATTATAGACAATTCTGATTTAAATTATTTTGGACAGGGCATCTGTCCGTTAGGAGTTACAAACACATTATGATTGAAGTCGTTAATAAAACAGATCAGCAATCCCTCTCGGTGAACTTTGCGTCTCTCATTCCAGTGCACAAGCTCAGTATTTGCGGTTGTGCGGTATTGATAGCGAGTTGACTCTAGTAAACTGTGCCCTGGATCGATCGCTGCATTTACGCCCACTGAGATTTTTTTAACTTCTCCGGTTCGTTTGCCTAGTTCGTTGACTGTGTAGTCGCGGAGGACGGTAGTGCCCTGAAGGAAAGGATCGAGTAAGTTACTATTAGAGAGAAGTGTTTACCATAGTGTGATATGACAATAGAGATTCCCCATTGTCCTAATT
>JAYUGZ010000278.1:0-1960 GCA_043767465.1 Cyanobacteriota bacterium | reverse complement strand
CGCAGTTTAAGCATCTGCTATGTTGTATTATCTACCCACAGACAGAAACAGTTATCTATCTTTAGAATTAGTTTTGAGTTTGCGGGCTAGATAATTGCCTTGTTTGTCTTGGCTCTTGCCTCCAGAATATAGTTTGAAATCCGCTGAAATACAGGACACGGCAGTGCCGTTTCCCTACCCAAACATCTGTACTTCCTTCCATCAAATTAAAGCCACAATATGCACAATTTTATTCCAGAATCGCGCTTTTTTCCTTATCTGACTTGGACAGAAATTCAGTCGATGTCGGACAAGGAAAATACTGTGATAATTCAGCCGCTAGGTGCGATCGAACAACACGGCCCGCATTTGCCTTTAATCGTAGATGCGGCAATTAGCGTGGCGGTGATTGGCAAAGCGCTGGCCAAGTTAGATGCAAATATTCCCGCTTACGCTTTGCCGCCTTTGTACTACGGCAAATCGAACGAACACTGGCATTTTCCTGGTACAATCATGCTCAGTGCTCAGACACTTTTAGCCGTAATTGGTGAAATCGCTGACAGTATTTATCGGGCAGGATTTCGGAAATTGGTGTTGATGAATGCGCACGGTGGACAGCCGCAGGTGATGGAAATTGCGGCGCGGGATATTCATCAAAAATATCAGGATTTTTCGGTGTTTCCGCTGTTTGTTTGGCGGGTGCCGAATGTGGCAGCCCAATTGTTGACTGAGAAGGAGTTAGAATTGGGAATTCACGCGGGTGATGCAGAAACGAGTTTGATGTTGTCAATTTTGCCGTCACAGGTGAAAATGGATCGAGCAGTTTGCGAGTATCCGAGGGATTTGCCTGTTGACAGTTTGCTGAGTATGGAAGGTGATTTGCCTTTTGCTTGGCTGACGCGAGAGTTGACACAAAGCGGTGTGTTGGGCGATGCGATGGTGGCGACGAAAGAAAAGGGCGATCGTATTCTGGAATCTCTCTCTGACGGCTGGGTACAAGTTATCAAAGATGTGCACAAATTTCGACAACCGGGAAGTTTGGCAGCGAGCAATGTACAAGATGTAGCGGATGTAGCGGATGTAACGGATGTAAAATAAAAAATACAGTCCTGGACGCATAACCAACGTATGTAAGGTGATGATAGCTGCACCTTACCGCTATTAAGAATTAAAAATTAAAATTTGTTCTAATCCGTGTCAAAATGAGTCTAACAAATTTTTTGAGTTGGAAAACTAACGATGAGTGTAAATTCTAAATTGCAGCGCGCATTTGAGCAAGGTCGCGCCCTGAAAATTATCAGCGGTTTAAATAATTTTGATGCCGCCAACGTTGCGGCTGTTGTCAAAGCAGCGGAGCTCGGTGGCGCGACCTTTGTTGATATTGCTTGCGATCGCGATTTGGTATTGATGGCAAAACAGTTGACAAATTTGCCAATTTGTGTATCGGCTGTGGAACCAGAAAAGTTTGTGGCTGCGGTAGAAGCTGGCGCTGATTTGATTGAAATTGGCAACTTTGATGCTTTCTACGCACTAGGCCGCCGCTTTGAAGCTGAGGAAGTTTTGGAGTTGACTCGCCAAACGATCTCGCTATTTGGGAATATCACGCTTTCTGTGACTGTTCCGCACATTTTGACCCTCGACAAACAAGTGCAGTTAGCAACAGAATTAGTCAAAGCTGGCGCTAACATCATCCAAACCGAAGGCGGTACTAGCGCCCAACCAATTCACGCCGGCACCTTGGGATTGATTGAAAAAGCAGCGCCTACTTTGGCCGCAGCCTTTGAAATTTCCCGCGCCGTATCCGTCCCCGTACTCTGCGCTTCGGGCATCTCCAGCGTCACCGCACCGCTGGCTATTGGTGCCGGCGCTGCGGGTGTTGGTGTCGGTTCTGCTGTCAGCCAACTTAACAGCGAAGTGGCGATGATTGCTGCGGTTCGCAGTTTGGTTGAAGCTTTGGCTTTGGTTTCGCGATCGCACTTTG
>JAYUGZ010000277.1:0-4966 GCA_043767465.1 Cyanobacteriota bacterium | reverse complement strand
CTCGGCGGCATCATGAAAATGATTCCCGGGATGAACAAACTCTCAGACGAACAAATGCGGCAGGGAGAAGTGCAGTTAAAACGCACCGAAGCCATGATTAATTCCATGACAACAGAAGAACGCCGCAATCCCGAACTGTTAGCAAGTTCTCCATCCCGTCGCCGCCGCATCGGAAAAGGTGCTGGTTACGCCGAAAACGACGTAACTAAGCTGGTAAGTGATTTCCAAAAAATGCGTACCATGATGCAGCAAATGAGTCAAGGTAACTTTACAGGAATGGGAGGATTACCGGGAATGCCAGGAATGCCAGGAATGCAGGGAATGCAGGGAATGGGCGGCCAGAAGAAAAAGAAAAAAAATAAGCCTAAAAAAGGTTTCGGTCAGCTATAGAAAGCATCTGAAATATTGCACGATTGTCAAAAACTCGTAGGGGCGGGTTCGCCAATAGCTTTAAAGGATATCCAAAGACTCAAAAACCCGCCCCCACTCCACTATTCCAAAAACTGCTATATGTCATTGCGAGCTCTTAGCGAAGCAATCGCCTAGACTATAACAGTTATCAATTAAGTGAGATGCACACAAAGCAAGTAACTGTTCAACAGCTTTAAACTCTCTCCAGCTCATGCCGTCAATTAAGATAGGTTCATCGACTCGTTCTAACTTTTCTAAAGTTGTCGTCATCCTAAGTCCTCCTTACTCAATTTCATCTTAATTATAAGATAAGACGGCGGTTGAAACCGCGTCTACACGAACAAAACCCGCCTGCGCGGGTTGAAGACGGAATCTGCGTACCCTTCGGGAAGGCTTCGCCTACATCAGCGTCAATCAGCCTACATCAGCGGTTAAACATCAAAACACCAAATTTTCGCAACGATCCTATTTACTTTCCAAAAATCCCTTGTTCTCATCCGGTACAAATTCCGTCACAACTTGGCCGCCAGCACCGTTACCTTTGACAATCACAGTTTGATTTTTAAACTCTCCCGCCGCCCTCGGCCCAGTCAAATTAAACACCGGATTTAGTTGCTTGTAAACCACATTTCCTTCTGCATCAAACGTCTGGTTAGTCAAATACCACGTTACGCGATCGGTATTTAATTGAGATTGACGTTTTTCTCCAATTCCTATCACATTTCCTGTCAAATAAAATATTTTTTTATCTAAATCTCCCCGCCCAGTATCTCCAGTCATCGTCACCTTTTCCACACGGTGAAAAACCTTCACAGGCCCGGGCGAAACCACATTTTGCGCTGGAAAATTCCAACTCATCAAACTGCTTTCTATTTGCAGCGGCGGATCTGATGGCATCAACTGAGCGTTTTGCGTCAGCGTCCCTATCTTGGTTTTTAAGTCTACATCTACTTTGTCGGCAAAACCACTATCTGTTAATTTTTTATCTTTGTATCTGTCAATTTGAGTCGGTTTGTCGCTGTTTACCTTTTGTTGCTCCACAAACCAGACTAAGTGCTCAGTTCGCAATTGCAGCACCGGATCTTTAACATTCGCCACCACAGATCCGAATAACTCCATCCTCTTAGCCCTACTGAAAACCCGGGCTTCCTTCGCTGCAATATTCACCTGTTTGTTCTGTCCAGTCAAATTGTTGCGAACAACTAAAACATCTTCTTTCGGGCGCCACTCCAACTCATTTCCCCGCAATACCACGCCATTTTTGAGGTCTGTAGCGATTATGTTACCTTTGAGAAAAACCTGATTTCCTTCCTGAAATACCTGCCCAGTGTCTCCCTGAATATCGTAAATTTCTTTGCCGTCCTGAAACAATTTGCCGACTGGTTTCTGAACGTTAACTATCTTTTGGTCTTTGCTATAAACGGCATTTGTAGATTTTACTTTCCAGAACGTCTCGCCCTTTTCATTTGCTTGTTCTAGGGTTACTTTGTTCAAAGTTAAAGTGCTGTTTGACTGCTGAGCAGTTTTGATATCCTCGGCTAATTTGTTCTTTTGAGTCTCTTGCGGAGCCGCACAAGCACTAATTCCCAAGATTAATGCTGCCAAAAATAGCAGCATTAATTTTGGGGACTGGCAGGGCTGTTTCATTCTCTTGTAGGGGCCGCCCCCCGTGGCTGCCCCAATCTCTGAAACACATACAAAATCATGGACACGGAGGGCGGGCACGGGGGCACCGCCCCTACAAAACGATGATTTACCTGAGAATGAAACAGCCCTAGGGGATTTGAGACTGGGAATTTGGGATTTAAGATTAATCATTGGAAATTGATAATTTGGAATTTGGAATTTGGAATTGGAAATTAATAATTGGTAATTGGCTAATTAAAAACACTAATCAAAAATTCAAAATCTGTCATATTTGACCTAAATTTTTAACTTCTAATTTTTAATAATTCCACCCCTTACCTATTACCCATTCCCCATTCCCCATTCCCCATTACCAAATCCCTATCTGTCGTCGTGTTCGTCCATCAAGCTCAGGCCCGACAATGGGCGGTAAGCATAATTAGGGCGCGATGTTTTTTGGATGTCATCCTTAATCATTTCCAAATCGATATAGCGATCGGCTACATTGATCAAACTATCGCTTGTCATCGATCGCAAACTCACGACCTCAACCCGCACGCCGCGATAGCTCACAGCATCCACAGCATAGGCCAAATCGCCGTCACCGCTTACCAAAACCGCCGTGTCGTAAGAACCAACCAAAGCCATCATATCCACAGCAATTTCTACATCTAAGTTCGCTTTCTTAGAACCATCTGGTAACTGCACCAAATCCTTAGAAATCACGCGGTAGCCGTTGCGGCGCATCCACAGCAAAAACCCCTGCTGTTTCTCGTTAGTGCGATCGACACCAGTGTAGAAAAAAGAGCGCAGCAGCCGCGAACCCGCAGTTAAACGGCACAGCAGCTTAGTGTAATCAATCTCAATTCCCAACTGCAAAGCCGCGTAAAAAAGGTTAGACCCATCTATAAAAATTGCCACTCGACCCCGATTTTCTAGAACCTGTTCCGGCGTAAAAAGGTCGTTGCTTTCTATTCTATTCAACATGATTGTTATGCCTCAATTTTATGAAAGATTGGTAATCAAATAAGTGCTAATTCGTAATCTGTTATAGCACCCCGAGCCCTGGCTGCCAACTATGACGCTACTGTTTCCAGCAGTTCTAGTCGCTTAAAAACTGGTTGGGGTTCCCCCAGAGTTTGGTTTGCCGGTAAAGCGCCCCAGGCAGCATGAGCTGCAAAAGTCGCTAAACTGTTAACGGTAACTCGATCGTTAAAGTCAATTGAAAAACCCAACTGCTGATAGATAGCAGTGCTGATATTGGGAATAATCGGCGATAAAAGGTAAGATGCTAGTCTAACAGATTCCAGAACAGAATATAGCACTTGTTGGACACTTTCGATCTGTCCCTGTTTATACAAACTCCAAGGTGCTTGCACGTCAATAAACTTGTTGCCGGCTCGAACTAAGGCAAGCACGGCTTCGCAAGCCTTGCTAAAAGCCAACTCTTCGTAAAAACCTGCTACCCGATCGCCCAAATCTAGGCTCATACCCTTGAGCAGGTTGTCGCCGGAAATGTTTTCGCCCGACACATTTGGAACGTAGCCGTCACAATATTTGCGAGCCATGTTTAATGTGCGATTCAGCAAATTTCCCAAATCATTTGCTAGCTCAGCATTCAATGTATTGATAAACCGAGTTTCGTTAAAATCACCGTCGTCTCCGAACTCAATTTCTTTGAGAAAATAGTAGCGCACTGCATCAGCGCCGTATTTATTGACCAATTCGACTGGGTTTAAAGTATTACCCTCCGTTTTCCCCATTTTTTTACCGTCTTTGGTCAAAAAACCGTGTGCGAAGACGCGTCCAGGCATCGGTAGACCCGCTGACATCAGCATTGCTGGCCAGTAAACGGCGTGGAAGCGGAGAATATCTTTGCCGATCAAGTGCAGATCGATCGGCCACCATTTAGATAAAGCATTCTCTAACAGCGGGTCGCTGTCCGGATCGAGCAAGGCTGTGACATATCCCAGCAAAGCGTCAAACCAGACGTAAATGGTGTGACTGGGGTCAACTGGTATCGGCAAGCCCCATTCGAGATTCACCCGAGAAATCGAAAAGTCTTGCAGTCCCGAATTGACAAAGCTGAGAACTTCGTTGCGCCGGCTTTCGGGCGCGATGAAGTCGGGACGTTCCGCGTACAATGCCAGCAGTTGGTCTTGATACCGCGACAGACGAAAAAAGTAATTTTCCTCGTCGCGCCACTCAACTTCCTTACTGGTATGGACAGCACACCGCTTACCCGGTAGCAAATCCCGTTCTTCTTTGAATTCTTCGCAGGACACGCAGTACCAGCCTTGTTGCTGGTTCAAGTAAATGTCGCCGGAGTTCCAGACACGCTGGAAAAATTCTTTGACAATGTACTCGTGGCGCCGTGAAGTCGTGCGGATGAAGCGATCGTACTGGATGTCGAGTTGCTTCCAAAGCGCTTCAAATCCGGGAACAACTAGGTCACAGTGAGCTTGGGGCGATCGTCCCAAACTCTCAGCCGTGCGTTGAATTTTCTGCCCGTGCTCGTCAGTCCCCGTCACCAGCAAAACAGATTTGCCCCGCAGGCGTTCAAATCTGGCTAGGGCGTCCGCAGCCATAGTCGTGTAAGCGCTGCCAACGTGAGGTAAATCGTTTACATAATACAGAGGGGTTGTGATCGCAAAGGTATTCTTAGTTTTATCGGTCGATTTCATTGAATGCTAAAAGAAAATTACCTAAATTTTGTTTGGATCTTAACTCAGCGGTTACATCTTTTATGGAGTTGCAATCAAGCCAAATGTGCTGCAAGTTACTTGCAATTGTCTAACCCGGGCTATTTTCAAAAGAAATATAGCTTTCATATCAAGACTAATCTTTTTTAGATCTTTTTGACGAACTCTCAAAAATGTCTTAATATTTGGACATTCATCTGCCTTTGGGATCGACGTGTCCTCTATTG
>JAYUGZ010000276.1:0-12512 GCA_043767465.1 Cyanobacteriota bacterium | reverse complement strand
TCAGCGCGCCCTGGAGGACTTGAACCCCCGACATCAGGTTTTGGAGACCTGCGTTCTACCAACTGAACTAAGAGCGCACAGGTGAGGTTGCTGAAACTCGCTTAACCTCTAGATTCCTATTTTAACACAGTGCGCTCGAAAATGGAAAACTTTTTTTGAAATTTCTCAATTTCCCATTTTCCATCAACCAAGAGGAAGCTGGGTGCATTCCTACAGGGAGCGATCGAACCGCTGTTTGACGCGAGTTGCTTTGCCGACGCGATCGCGCAGGTAGTAAAGTTTTGCTCTACGGACTTTACCGCGGCGCATGACTTGGACAGTAGCGATGCGGGGCGAGTGAATCAAAAACACCCGTTCCACGCCGACACCTTGAAACACGCGACGAACGGTGATTGTTTCATTAATCCCGCCGTTACGCATGGCAATCACAGTGCCTTCGTAGGGTTGAACCCGTTCTTTCGCGCCCTCTTTAATTCTCACGCCGACTCGAACTGTGTCGCCCACGTAAATTTCCGGGAGAACTTTGCTAAGTTCTACCTTGACTCTATTTATTTCTGCCGTTTCGAGCGAACGGATTATTTCTGCTGCGCCTTTCATAAAATTTTCCAAAACTCACAATCCCTTATCATATATCGAACTGCCAGTTTTATCTCAAAAAACTTCTATGTTAAATACTTCTGGGGTCGAATTTCTGCAACTCGGGGCGATCGCGATACTAGCTTTGTACGTCGCCGCCAACTTGGGGGCCAACGATGTCGCGAACTCCATGGGGACATCGGTAGGCTCGAAGGCGCTAACGCTGCGACAAGCAATAATTGTTGCAGGGATACTGGAGTTTGCGGGCGCCGTGCTTTTCGGACAAGGAGTTTCCGAAACTCTCGCTACAGGAGTGGTGAATGCAGAAGTGTTCGCAGACAAACCGCAGGTATTTTTAATCGGGATGGTGTCAGTGCTAGCAGCTTGCGGCTTGTGGCTGCAAATCGCTACCAGTCGAGGTTTGCCAGTTTCTTCGTCTCATGCGGTGGTAGGTGCGATCGCAGGTTTTAGCTGGGTAGCAGCCGGAATTCATGCGGTTGATTGGCCGATAATCGGCAGGATCTCGCTAACTTGGGTGGCGACACCTTTTGCCAGCGGTGCTTTAGCTGCACTATTTTATAGTGGGGTGAAGCATTGGATTCTCGATCGCCCAGATCCTCTATGGCAACTGCGCGAGTGGATACCTTGGCTGAGTGCAGCAATACTGAGCGTATTTGGAATAATTGTACTGCCGTCTATTGTGGATGTGGCTTTTGTGCAGACAGGGGCGATCGACTTGGCGCGCGATACATTCGGCTGGAATCTGCCAATTCACGATATTACAATCGGCATTGGGAGTCTGGGGGCGATCGCCCTCACATTCAATAGCTGGAAAAACTTAGAGCGGTTAGCAACGGATTCTGTAGCGGATTTAACGGATGTAGCGGATAGAAAGAATAAGCAAGAGGGAATATTTGCCCCATCTGGCAAACTCTCCCACTCTGTGATCGAGCAACAGATGGCGAGATTTCAGGTGTTGAGCGCTTGTTTTGTGGCATTTGCGCACGGTTCAAACGACGTAGGGAACGCTGTTGCGCCTTTAGCTGCGATCGCCTATATCCAGCGTACAGGCTCCTTTCCCCTAGAGGATTTCAGTGTTCCTCTATGGATTTTAGTCCTCGGAGGTGCAGGAATCGTCATCGGTTTAGCCATCTGGGGTAAAACAGTGATCGCCACAGTCGGGGAAAACATCATCCAACTGCAACCCAGCGGCGGATTTTGCGCGGAATTAGCCACAGCTACCACAGTATTATTAGCATCGCGCTTGGGTTTACCGGTTTCCACATCCCACGCTTTAGTGGGTGCAGTTGTGGGAGTCGGGCTGATTAAAGGTTGGAAATCGGTACGCTGGCAAACTTTGCAGTCAATTGGTTCGGCTTGGTTGGTGACAATCCCGATCGCCGCCGGTTTGGGTGCTAGCATTTTCAGTATCGCACAATGGATTTTAGATTTGAGATTGTAGTTAAACGCAGATGACACGGGAACATCCCAATCAGAGCTTTCATAGGAGTGCGAGTATTTTGCTCGCTAGATACACAAGCGAGCAAGATGCTCGCACTCCTAGAAAAACGCTTTTTATAAAATCGGGATGACTAATCTTTCTGATTGCTTCGGTTGGGATAAACTCGCGAAGGCAACAGTTTCCAAGCCGCAGCATCTGCACCCCAATTGCGAAAAATTTTCACAGACGCGAAAATTTTAGAGAAACGCCAATTATAGTAACGCTTCCAGTCAGGAGGCCAGTTGGCGGTTTCGTCATCGGCTTGCAAAGCTCTGACTTCAGCTTCGAGTGCTGCGGCGTGGCGTTGTATGATGATTTCTAGTTGCACAAAGTGTTCGTCGGGCGGTCTCAATTTTTTTACATCCTAACTACAAACGTGATCACGGTGATTTTATCCGAGATCAGATTGCCCACTTCACTAATAGCAACGAAGCACATCAAACCCGGTTTTTGCGGACTAAAGTCCGAACGATCGAACCTAAATCACTTAATTTCCTGCTCCAAGCAATGTATTTAGCTGTCGAGCCAGCACCTCCACACAGGGCTTTCTCAACATAGTTAGGTGATTCCCAGGAACTTTAATCACTTCTACTTGTTCAGTCGTTAATTCGCTCCAGCCCAGAGTCGGATCTTGATGGCTCGTGCTCAGCTTTTCTCCGGATCGCAACAGAGTAATTCGGTGCGGATAAATTTTCGGTACATAACTGAGAGTTGCTTGACTGTTAGCCTGAAATACAGTAAACATTGAGGGAATTGCCAGCTCGCGCCAGCTTTTTTCGTTTGCTTCTTTAGATAAGATGCTCACCATAACCGCCTGTTTCCAATTCCAGCCATGCCAAAACTTAGCTACCCAATTCAGCAGCTTATTTAATTTCGGAAACGGCGCAGCAATCCCGCCAACTTGCACATTTTCCGCAGCAGCCACCAAGCGAAAATAATCGACTACAAAAGGCCAGATAGAGTGCGAAACAGTAGTCAAAATAAACTTGCAACCATCCCAAACAGAAGGTTTGTTAGCAGCAAGCGGTGCTAAAGTATCCAGCACAGCAAGCAAAGCCACTTCATCTCCGGCTGCGAGCAACTGTTGAGCCATCTCAAAAGCTACTAAACCTCCAAAAGACCAACCTCCTAAAAAATAAGGCCCTTTTGGTTGAACTGTGCGCAAGGCTGCGATGTAGTCAGCCGCCATATCTTCAATATTAGTTAGCGGAGAACTTGTGCCGTCAATTCCTTTCGGTTGCAGTCCGTAAAACGGTTGGTTTTCTCCTAGCTGAAATGCTAACTCGCAATAAGGAAAGATCACGCCAAAGATGGGATGGACGCAAAAGAAAGGTGGATTTTTACCGCGCGGTTTAATTGCGACTAACGGCGACCATTTCCGAGCATTTGTTTCTGAATCTAGGGAATATGCCAAAGCTTCTATTGTGGGATTTAAGAAAAGATCGGACAGCGGTAAGTCGCGCTGAAATTGCTGGTTAATCTCATTGATCAGCCGAATTGCTAGCAGGGAATCTCCACCCAAATCGAAGAAGTTGTCGCTAATGCCAACTAATTCGGTATTGAGGATTTCTGACCAAATTTGCGCGAGGGTTGATTCGGTTGGCGTGCGAGGTGGAATGCAGCTTTTATCTGTTGAATTGCTAGTGAGATTTTCCGGTGCTTGTAGGCGCAGGCGATCGATTTTGCCGTTGGGAGTTAGGGGCAGAAATGCGATCGCCACAAAGGCCTGAGGAATCATGTAAGCGGGCAGCTTTTCCTTGAGAAAACTCCGCATTTCCAAGGGATTGAGTGTCCGATCGCGATCGGCGACGACATAGGCAACTAGGCGCTTGTTTCCCGACAAATCATCTTCAGCCACCACCGCTGCTTCTTTGACTGCTGGATGCTGCACCAGTAGCGCTTCAATCTCTCCTAATTCTATGCGATAGCCGCGAATTTTTACCTGTGCGTCAGTGCGGCCTAAAAACTCAATATTGCGATCGGCTCTGGGGCGAACTAAGTCACCTGTTTTGTAAATTCGTTCTCCATGTTTCTGGCTAAACGGATGAGGAATAAACCTCTCGGCGGTTAATTCGGGACGGTTGAGGTAGCCTCGCGCCAAACCAGCACCGCCGATGTACAATTCACCGGGAATTCCGACGGGTACGGGCTGTAAATTTTCATCTAAAATATAGAGTTGAGTATTAGCAATTGGGCGGCCAATTGGGGGTTTTTGGCGTTCGCAAATTTCAGCAAAACTCGACCAAACAGTCGCCTCTGTAGGGCCGTAAGCGTTAAAAAATCTGCGCCCGGAAGCCCAGCGTTTTACCACATCCAAGGAACAGGATTCGCCAGCACAGATAATTGTTTGCAGTGCTGGAAGTTCGGCGCTTGGAAGCACAGCTAGCAGCGACGGCGGGAAGGTAGCATGAGTAATAGCATTTTCCTGCAAAAATTGGATTAATCTTGTTCCCGGTAACAAAGATTCTTTCGCGGCACAGTAAAGTGTTGCTCCGCTTCCCAAGGCCATGACAATCTCAAAAATTGAGGCATCAAAACTCAGGGATGCAAATTGCAAAACGCGGTGGTCTGAGTTTAATTTAAAAACTTCTATTTGAGCTAATGCTAAGTTGTAAAGTCCGCGATGTTCGATTAAAACGCCTTTGGGTTTTCCGGTTGAACCGGATGTGTAAATTACGTAGGCTAGGTTTTGTGGTAGGATATTTGTAGTTAAGTTTGCTGGGCTTTGTCGGGCGATATTTTTTCTGTCGGCGTCCAAACAAACTACTGTATATTCCCCCTGAGTTAAATTTTTTGCTAAGTGCTGCTGAGTTACCAAAATCGATACGCCAGCATCTTCTAACATGAAGTTAAGGCGCTCTTGAGGATAATTTGGATCTAAAGGCAGATACGCTGCGCCTGCTTTGATAATGCCTAAAATTCCGACGATCGCATCTAAGGAACGTTCTACACAAAGACCAATTAAAACTTCGGGTTTTGCTCCCAGTTGCTGCAAGTAACGTGCGAGTTGGTTGGCTTTGTTGTTGAGTTGGCGGTAGGTTAGCTGCTGGTTTTCAAAGACAGCGGCGACAGCATTCGGATCGCGATCAACTTGCTCTGCAAATAGCTGATGAAAACACTGGTTTTGCGGATAATCTCTCTGAGTGTGATTCCAATCAATTAATAATTGCTGGGATTCTGGCGCTGTTAGCAAAGCCAAGTCCCTGAGGCGCTGCTTGGGATTAGCAACAATCGCTAACAGCAGCGTTTCAAAATGTCCCGCCATCCGCGCAATTGTGGCGCTATCAAATAAGTCCGTACTGTAGATAAATTGCCCGTGAATCCTTCCTGCATCTTCCCACAAGTTGCACTCTAAATCGAGCTTGGCGCTTCCGGTGTCAAAGTCGCTCGCCCTAAAAGCGATTCCCGGCAATTCCAGCGCTGCTACAGGAGTGTTTTGCAGGCTGAAACTAATTTGAAACAGGGGATTGCGGCTCAATTCGCGATCGGGGTGCAATTCCTCAACCAGTTGCTCAAAGGGCAAATCTTGGTGCGCGTAGGCTGTCATGGCGACGTTTTTTACCCGATGCAATAGTTCCAAAAACGTCGGGTTTCCCGATAAATCGGCGCGCAGCACTAAACTGTTGACAAAAAAGCCGATTAATGCTTCTATTTCGCTCAGGTTGCGATTGGCGATCGGCGTTCCTACTGCAATATCTGTTTGTCCTGTATAGCGGTACAGCAAAGTTTGAAAAGCTGCGATCAAGGTGATAAATAAAGTCGCGCCTTCTTGCTGGCTCAACGACTTTATGGAGTGACTTAAAGCGGGAGATAAAATGATTGATAGTTTGGCGCCCCGGTAGGATGGAACCCCTGGCCTTTGCTTGTCTGTCGGTAGATCGATCGCAGTAATTCCGCTTAACTGCTGGCGCCAATAAGCTAACTGGGTTGCTAATACTTCGGCCTGCAAGTATTGGTGCTGCCATTCTGCAAAGTCTGCGTATTGCAAGGGCAGTGCTGCGAGGGGCGATAGCTCGTTTTTAACAAATGCCGTGTAAAGCGTTCCCAGCTCTCGAATTAGCACTCCCATCGACCAACCATCAGCCACAATATGATGCAAATTCAGCAACAAAATATGCTCGGTTTCACCTAGTTGTAACAGAGTTACTTTGAATAACGGCCCGGCGGCTAAATCAAAAGGACTTTGTGCGGCATCAGTTATGAGTTGCAGCGCTGCGGTTTCTTGCTGAGTTGGCGAGAGATTTTGTAAGTCAATTATGGGGATGGATAAGCTTAGAATCGGAGCAATAATTTGCACAATTTCCCCTTCCAACATCGCAAAAGTAGTGCGCAAACTTTCGTGTCGCTGCACAATTTCATTGAAGGTTTTTTCTAACGCGATTGAGTTGAGGGAACCTGTTAAGTAAAGCGCGGTTGAAACATTGTAAAAAGGATTACCCGGTGCTAGTTGATTGAGGAACCAAAGCCGCTGTTGAGCAAAGGATGCTGGAAAGACAAAAACTTCTATTTCTTGCTGCATATCGATCTAATTTGCACCTGTTCAACAGCCATCGTGTTTATTTACTTTCTGTATTCAAAGATGATAGCTTCCGCCGCCGGCTATCGCGCGAAATCGGCACTAAAGCCGGAATTTCACTTGTAGCATTCTTATCCTTTAAACTCTCAACAACCTCAGACAATTCTGCGATTGTGGGTGCTTCAAAAACGCTGCGCAAAGGTAACTCTATCCCGAAAGCATCTCGCACTCTCGAAACAAGCTGAGTCGCCAGCAGCGAATGGCCTCCCAATTCAAAGAAATTGTCGCGGATACCTGCTCGCTTGATTCCCAAAACCTCAGCCCAAATTTTTACTAAAACTTGCTCAACCGCAGTCTGAGGCGCAATATAACCGCCAGCCCATTCTAACTTAATCGGTTCCGGTGCGGGCAAAGCGAGCCGATCGACCTTTCCGTTAGCAGTCACCGGTAGCGACTCCAGCACCACAAAAGCCGATGGAATCATGTAGTCAGGCAGTTTTTCGGCTAGATAAGCCTGTAACTGCGGTACTAATCTGCGCGCTGCTTTCGCTTGTAAGGGATTGTTAGCATAAGAGCGAAGCAAGTTATCCACTGTAATTTGTTGCACAAACTTTCTGGTTTCGCCCCTGGAAAATACGACATCATAGCGCCCGTCACTGCCGGAATTTGACCAAGCAATACTAATATTATAGGGAACTTGCAAAGCATACCAAGCTTCGGGATCTATTCCTGAATATCCGAGTTTTTCCAAAGCTTTCTGTAACTGAGCTGCTGTTTTAATTATCTCAGCGTTTGACAGCAATTCTGCCGTTTTTACCGCAGCAGTTACCCGTGCATTAGGTACGTTAGCGATTGTTAAAACATCTAGTTTATTTTCCCCTAATATTTGTTGCACCTTGGTAACAGTCAGATTCTGATTTTCAGCCAACCAATCTAGCCGTCGCGATCCCCCCTGCCCCCATTGAAAAGGGGGGGTTAGAATCTCTTTTTTGTTAGGAAAATTAGAGTGCTTTCTTAGCCCCCCTTCATAAGGGGGGTTGGGGGGATCTTTCTCCGGCGCCAGATGCAGAATAGCATTGTACCTAAACTGAGTTAACTCATTGTGGTAACTGCCGCGAATTAATTGAATTTCTACGCCGCCAATCTGCGGAAAGCGGTGCTGTAAAGCGCTAAAAAAATCTGGGTGAATAACTAACTCTGTTTCTTGAAATATTTGCATTTGTACTCGCTGCTGCAACTGTTCAGCAGCGAGACTAGGTTCGGCTTGATGCAGTTGTACCGAAGCGTGGAAAGCTTTCAGCAGCGGTAAGCTGCGCACATCTCCGATGAAGATAAAGCCACCGGGAGCTGTTGCTTGTAGCGCACCTTCTAGCACTTCCACGAGATAGTCGATATTCGGGAAATATTGTACAACAGAGTTGAGAATTACTGCGTCATAAGCTGCTGTTTCTATTCCGGTAAAATCCGTTGCTAGTTTCTGCAACAGGGTGACATTAGATAACTGTTGATTTGCTAAGTGCTGTTGAATGTAATTAATCGAAATTGGTGAAAAATCTGTGCCGCAATATTGAGTGCAGCGAGGCGCAATTTGGAACAGCATTAAGCCTGTGCCGCAGCCAATTTCTAAGACTCGCTGCGGCTGCAAAGCTAAAATTTGTGCGGCTTGATTGTTCGCCCACTCGCGCACCTGCTCTGCTGGGATTGATTGGTTGGTAAAACTGCTATTCCAGCCGACAATATTGAATGTGGGATCTGAGTCTGCGGCAGGTTGATTGTAGGTTTCATTGTAGAGCATTTGCCACTGCGAAACTTGTTCTGTTTGCAATTCCATAATTTGCTCGGTTTCGCTGGCATTGCTGTATTCTGAATTCAGGGCTATATAAGCTACTAAACGTTTATTTTGCTGTGCATCTTCCGAAGTAGTTACTACAGTTTGCTGCACGGCCGGATGTTGAGTTAATACTGTTTCAATTTCTCCTAATTCGATGCGGAAACCGCGAATTTTTACTTGTTCGTCAATACGTCCTAAAAATTCTAGGTTGTAGTCGGCTCGGTAGCGCACTAAGTCGCCTGTTTTGTAAATTCGCTCTGTTGAATTTGGTTTAAAAGGATTGGGAATAAAGCTGGTTGCGGTTAAATTAGGGCGGTTGAGGTAGCCGCGAGCGAGTCCGTTTCCGCTGATGTACAATTCGCCGACAACGCCTGCGGTTACGGGTTGCAAATATTTGTCTAATATGTAGACTTGGGTGTTAGCAATCGGGCGGCCAATTGTTGGGGCGATATTGGACTCTGTTGCAGGAATATAAGCGGATGTTGTGACGACAGTGTTTTCGGTGGGCCCATAATTATTTACGAGCTTAAATGGATGGGATTTGAGAGGATGTTGTTGCAGTTTTTCGCCGCCCGTCAGCATGATTCGCAATGCTGTTGTTGGAGGCCAATCTAATTGCAATAGTTGCGCGGCTAACGGTGTCGGTAAAAAGCTAATTGTAATTGATTTTGAGATTAACCAGTTTTGCAGTTTTTCTGGATCTCGCCGGATCTCATCTTCGGGAAAGTAGATGCTACCTCCGGCGGCGAGATACGGCCAAATTTCCCACCCGCAAGCATCAAAGGCGATCGCACCAATTTGCGTAGCCCGATCGCCCGCTGACACCCCAAACTCGCTTTGATGCCAAAAAACCAGATTTAACAGGCTCCCGTGCTCAATTTCCACCGCTTTCGGCTTTCCCGTGGAGCCGGAGGTATAAATCGCATAAGCCCGATTTTTGGCTGTGGCGGCGCTGCTCGGATTGTCGCCGATTTCTTGGGAAATCATCGCCCAGTCTGTGTCTAGAAAAACAACCCTTGGATGGTGAATTTTATCATCTGACTGTGTTTCTAAATTTTGCACTTCGCCATCATCCACCAGGGAATAAATTCCCTGGCTCATAGCTGAAGTCGGCTGAAGCCGACTGGAAACTTGTCCTCCTTCAGTCGTCTTTAGACGACTTTCGCTATTAGACAGGGAATTTATTCCCTGGCGGGTAAGCAATACTGACACTTGAGCATCTTTTACCATAAAGCTCGATCGCGCCACCGGATAGTTCGGATCTAAAATTAGATAAGCTCCCCCAGCTTTCAGGATACCCAACATCCCCACGATCAGATCGATCGATCGCCCGCAGCTCAGCCCGACTAAAACTTCTGCACCCACTCCGATTTTTTGCAAGTAATGCGCTAGTTGGTTGCTGCGCAAATTTAGCTCTCGGTATGTGACTCGCTCGTCTCCAAATACCAGCGCCACTGCATCCGGTGCTTGCTTTGCGTGAAGTTCAAAAAGTTGATGCACGCACAAGTTTAGCGGATAATTAGCCGCTGTTTTGTTGCATTCAACTAACAAATGATAGCGCTCTTCGTCGCTCAAATATTGCAAGTGGGCGATGCGCTGATCGGGATTTTCCACAATACTTTCTAAGAGCGTTTGAAAATGCCGAATCATTCGAGAAATTGTCGCTTCATCGAATAAATCGGCGCTGTAAATTACCATGCCGCTGATGCCTTCGGAAGTGTCAACCCACAGCTTATTGCTGCGCGATTCGCTGCTTCCCGAGCTGTTGGGCGATCGCTCCCACAAATGGAACTCCAAATCAAATCGGGCTGTTTGCACCTCTAACTGCTGCGGGCTGAGGGTTAATTCGGGCAATTCCAACGGCTGCGCGGGCGCGTTTTGCAGCGCAAAGGCTACCTGAAATAAAGGATTTTGGTTCAGCGCGCGATCGGGATGCAATTCTTCTACTAACTTCTCAAACGGCAAATCTTGGTGAGCGTAAGCTCCTAATGCGACTTCTTTGACTCGGTTTAAAAGTTCCACAAAAGTCGGATTTCCCGACAAATCTGTGCGCAGAACTAAACTGTTGACAAAGAAACCGATTAATGCTTCTATTTCGCTGTGGTTGCGATTGGCGATCGGCGAACCGACAACAATATCCTCCTGCTGCGCGTAATGGTAAAGCAACGTTTGAAAAGCTGCCAGCATTGTCATAAACAGCGTCACTCCTTGGCGCTGGCTCAACATTTCCAAAGCCTCGCTGAGCGGTTTTGGCAGTTGCAAAAGCAGCCTTTTTCCTCGATAACTTTGAACAGCGAGCCTCGGACGATCCGCAGGCAAATTTAACATCGAAATGCCGTTTAACTGCTGGCGCCAGTAAGCAAGCTGCGTTTCTAAAACATCGCCTTGCAGCCATTCGCGCTGCCATTTTGCAAAATCAGCGTACTGCACCGACAACTCCGGTAAAGGCGAAGGTTTTCCGATCGCAAAAGCCGTGTAAATTGTGCCTAATTCCTGAATTAGCACTCCAATCGACCAACCGTCGGAGACAATGTGGTGCATATTCAGCATCAGCAAATATTCCGCATCATCTAACCGCAATAATGTGACGCGCAGCAACAAATCTGTTGACAAATTGAAAGAGTGTTCAGCTTCCTTAGCCGTGAGCCTATTTGCTTCAGCTTGGCGAGATTCCTCTGGCAAATTTCGCAAATCAAATACATAAATCGGCACATGAAAAGCATCAGCTATTTGCTGCACAGATTCGCCCGCCACCACTGCTAAATTCGTGCGCAAAGCTTCGTGACGGCGCACAATTTCATCGAAGGTTTGTTGCAGCGCCGGAAAATTCAGCGCGCCCGTCATGTGCAAGGCTGCGGGAACATTATAAAAAGGATGTTCGGCACTAATTGATCAAGAAACCACAACCGCTGCTGTGCAAAGGACAGCGGTATATCTCCGTCGCGCGCAATCGGAACTATCGGTGCATAAGTACGATTAGCTGCTTGTAAGAATGAAATTATTTCGGCTTTTTTATGAGATATTTCGGCGCGCAATTCCGGTGTAATAATTCCTTCGGGAGCGTTGCAGCGCAGGCGCTCGCCTTCCAGAAAAATATTAATATCTAGACTGCGAAGGTAAGATATAAATTCAACTGTATTCAAAATTCCACCTCTTCTCTAGTATCTGCAATCCTGTTAGTAGTTGTTTGATTTTTTGCCGCCCAGCGCACTGTTTCAATGTATTTTGCTAGACTCGCCACAGTTGGGGCCTCAAACAAATTGCTGACCGGCAATTCGACTTGCAAAGCGTCTCGGATGCGAGAAATTAACTGGGTTGCTAGCAGGGAATGGCCACCTAGTTCAAAGAAATTATCGTAGATACTAACTTGCTGTTTTCCCAAAATTTTAGCCCAAATTTTCACCAGCACCTCTTCTATTTCAGTCCGAGGTTCTACACAATTTACTGTTATATCCTCGCTATCTGTATCTATCTGAGGTAATACCCGCCGGTCAACTTTGCCGTTGGGTGTTAGCGGCATGGACTCTAACACTGCATAAGTTGCAGGTACCATGTATCCGGGTAACTTTTGTTGCAAAAATTGGCGCAAGTCGCTTGACTTGAGATTTTGAGTTTCTGATTTTTTATTAATGCCCTCAGGAATAACGTAAGCTGCTAAATGTTTGTCGCCCGGGATGTCTTCTCTGACAATTACTGCTGCTTCGCTGACTTGTGGATGCTGGCACAAAGCTGCTTCTATTTCTCCTAATTCGATGCGGTAGCCGCGGATTTTTACTTGGTTGTCAGCGCGGCCTAAAAATTCAATGTTACCATCAACCCGATAGCGGCATAAATCGCCTGTTTTGTAAAGGTATGAATCTGGTTTGTTGCTAAAATGATCGGGAATGAATGCAGCAGCAGTTAAATCTGGGCGGTTGAGGTAGCCCCGAGCCAGTCCGTCGCCACCGAGGTACAATTGGCCTGGAATGCCGATCGCCACTGGCTGCAATTGGGCATCCAGGAGATAAATTTGCGTATTGGCGATCGGGCGCCCGATCGGCAGTGATGTTGCAGTTTCTGGCACGTCTCGCACTTGATAATAAGCCGAA
>JAYUGZ010000275.1:0-12526 GCA_043767465.1 Cyanobacteriota bacterium | reverse complement strand
TGAATTGTCCGTACTTTTTCAACAGCCTGAAAAATTGCATCGGAAGCGTGAGCATTTAGAGTAGGAAGATCGGGGAAACCTTTTGTCCAAATAGCCTGTTCTTTAACAATTCCAGATTTACTAAAGGGATTGTGATTTTGAATCGCAGCATTGATGGCTTCTATCGGAGAAACTGGTAGATTATTCATGGTTATTAGGTGTGAGGTGAGGTAACGAACTAGAAAAAAATTGAGAACAATTTTAAGGATTCAAACGCTTGGCATAGTAACGCAATGTACCGCCAGGAATGATGATTGAGTCTTCACGTTTATCTGGGGTGATGTCTCGCATTTCTCCTGCCATTAGCTGGAAAATGTCATTAGCCTGCATTTCCAACAGCCACTCGCTGAACTGAGAACGGCTGACTTTTTCCCCAATTTCCCGCCGCATCCGATAAATCGGTACCAAATCATCAAAGTTGTAATCCCGGTTCAGCCGATCGTACACATCGATCGCCACAGCCTTAAATTCTTCATAGGATGCGATCGCCCCTACATCCCCCTTCCCCTTCTCAACAGCAACACTCGCCGCACCATCCTGATGCCGAATCCACTTCAGCAAAGCATTTCCCAGCCGAGTACCAATTTGAGAACCATCAAACTCAAACAGAGAATCAGCACTTTTCAGGCCATCCGCTAAAACCTCTTTCCCCTTCGCGCTCAACTCCACCCGCGTCACCCGATTTACCAGCGAATAGACAATCGCCCCAGCTTCCTGCAACTCGCCGAGCACTCCCAGATACCTCTGACTCGTCTCATTAGTGCGCACAATCCGCTTAGTCAAATCCCCCTTTTTAACCGGAATCTGACCGCCGCCCAAATCCCACAAATTCAGCAATACCCGAACTTTCGCCTTTGCATCCCAAACCGCTTGCTCTTCGGCTGTCCCAGTTTTAGACACCACAATTTCATTGTTCTCAGACATATCCATACCTTTAAATACCTATTGTTAGTATCAAATTTTACCAGAAATCTTGCTGAAAAACATCTAAACTTTTCAGCAAAATAACGCACAACCTATGCAAATTTCATTTAAAAATAATTGGGATTGACTAAAGTGTGGTCATTTGATACAATGACTGGTTAGACGAGCGATGCACTTCAAAATATCTACAGTCAATAAGATCGATCGCACATTTCAATCAAAACAATCCCCATCAAAGCCAGCTACAGCTTAGCAACCTCAACAAATATCGCGATCGCAACCGCAGTCAACCACCACCAAATCAGCTTAACTGCGACTTTAGTTCAATACCGGATTCTGCCTTTAGGAAGACGCATTCAACCTACACATCTCGTTACATTGCAATCAAAGCATTGAACAACACTTTACCCATGAAAACTATTCCCGACCAAATTGCAGACATCAAAGAAAAACTACCAGATTTAACTCCTACCCCACCCGGATTAAAAGCCCAAGCATCCAGCCACGACCTCAAAGACCGTTTAGATTGGGGCGAACCCGGACTCACAATCATCGACGCCCGCGACTTTGAAAGCTTCGACAAAAGCCGCATTACTGGCGCCGCACCGATGCCAATCGACGAATTAGTAGAGCGCGCCAAATCCAGCCTAGAGCCAGAACGCGACATCTACATCTACGGCGAAACCGACCAACAGACAGCAGAAGCAGCCAATCTTCTGCGCGCAGCAGGCTTTACAAAAGTAGCCGAACTAAAAGGCGGAATTCCTGCTTGGAAAGCCATCGACGGCCCCATCGACGGCGCTGTCGAACACGGTACTCCCGGCCCCGATGCCTACAACGTTTTCTCTCGCCTGCAACAACACGCCAAAGCCCAGAAAATCAACAAATAATCTCACAGAATACCTAGATACCAGACTTCTTGAAGAAGTCGGGTATCTAACAGAACAATTTGTTTGTAGTAAGGACTTCAGTCCTTAGCGAATAAAAGTTTTAAGAGAGGACTAAAGTCCTTACTACAAACTTAATTATGGGTAGATAACGGGATTTGATATTAACTCTTTTTTTGCCCGTCCAAAAATGCTTTAACTTCCCTCAAAATTTGCCGATTCCCATCAAAAGTAATCTGCTTGACTGCATCTTCAAAAGAACTCCAAGCATGATTCTGAACTTCTTCTGCTTGCAACTGAACTTCCATTGAATTTACAAAAGCCAAAAAGTAAGTAACAGTCTTTTCAATTAATTCCCCTTCCTTCGCAGAGGAATAATGTTGCACAGAACTAGGCTTCCCTTCCTTAACAAAGGAATAACGTTCCACAAAACTAGGCTCCTCAACCACTTCAAAATCGCGGATGCCAGTTTCCTCCTCAAACTCCCGCTTCGCCGTTTCTAGCGCAGATTCCCCCGGATTCGCGTGACCTTTAGGAAACGCCCAATGTCCGGCTTGATGTTGAATCAACAAAAACAAACTATCAGTTTCAGTCGCAAAAACTGGCACAATGCCAAAAGCTTCATCTTTCATATTTTTTCTCTTTGCTATTAATAACTAATCGGAATCTTCTCTTAGTCCACGCAGGTGGACTTCGTTTGTGTAGACGCGATTTCCAATCGCCGGGAATTTGTGGTTTAAACTACAATTCCCACCCCAACCGAGTCGGCTGCTGATAAACCCGCTTCAAAGTATTAACATCCCTCGCAGAAATAGCCGGAGGATTCCCCACCTGAGAAAAATAAAGCACATCAGTTTCCATCAAACTGTGGCCCCAAATTCCCAAAGCGTGCCCCAACTCGTGCCGCGCCGTCGCCAGAACATACTTACCCACTTGATTCGGATGCAAATAAACCGAAAACCGATGAGATAAAACTGTTTTATCCCCATCTCGACGATTGTACAACTCATAGGTAGATTCTCCAGAGCGCGATCGCAAAACCCCTTGACGCAAAGGCGGAGCCTGACGTACAATTCTAATATCAGCCACCTCCGAACTATCTACCACTTCCAAAGGCAAATAAACCCCCCATTCCCTGACAACATCCAAAACAGCCGCTGTCCATGCTTGAGACTTATTAGCATCAACCGGATCAATATAAACCTGAATCGGAAACTTCGACCACAGCAAATGACCAAAATTCGGTTGTTTAATCTGGTCAAAATAATCACCGCTATCCGTTGAATCTTGCCAATTAGCCAGCATTGGCGGCAAAGCGTGAACCTGTGGAGACGGCCAACTATTCGCCAGAAGAGAAAGACTCACCGCCAGAGTATTAACCTGAGTAAAAATTATCAGGCTAAAACAACATAAAGCCAATCCCAAACTGGCCAGCAATCGAGCTTTTATCGTAACTTTCCACAACCGCATTTTTATGACCACAGATACACAAAAAACGCAGATAAATTCAGATTATATAACTTCATCTGCGTTGATCTGCGTTAATCTGCCTACATCTGCGGTTAAAAATCCTAATCTTACAACTTAGGAGTCAACCAACCAGCACTCAAAATTATAGTCAAACCCATAAAAACAATAGACAGACCCCAAGTAATTCGGTTGAGAGTCGTTTCCGCACTCTTGGCGCTGGTAAACAATTGAGCTTGGCCGCCAATCCCTCCAATGCCATCGCCTTTAGGACTGTGCAGCAACACAAAAACTACAAGTCCTAAAGCAGACAAAGACCAGATAACTTGTAACACAGAAACAATATTCATAATTCGGGGTAATTGGTAATTAGTAATCGGTAACTTATCATCATATCAAATTCGGGCGATCGCACACAACCTCCTCCGGGACACCGCACAGCCTTTCCGAAAGTGTCAACAATCGCCGGAAAACCTTTGTATCTCTCGTTTGTCGCCGAGTCTCGATCCCCCTAAATCCCCCTTAAGAAGGGGGACTTTGAGAAAACTCCGGTTCCCCCCTTCTTAAGGGGGGCTAGGGGGGATCTAGCCTTGGATACAAACCAGAGATACAAAGGTTTTTAGCCTTAACTTGACACCTCTGGGGACAGCGCCGTATCCCTACCTGTAGCCAAACTTGCTACAGCCGCACCCGCACCGGACTGCGATTAGCGCGAACTTCAAAATTAGCGGGTTCAATCATAGACTTTCCCGTCATCTCCGGGGGCTGAGGCAACCTCAACAACTCCAGAATCGTCGGTGCAATATCAGCCAAACAGCCGTCCGCCCTCAGAGGAACATCCGTTCCGTGACCCGGAATCTTCAGACCTTCGCCTTCTACCAGAATAAACGGCACCGGGTTAGTAGTGTGAGCCGTCCAAGGATTCCCGTTTTCGTCGAACATCACCTCAGCATTTCCGTGGTCAGCAATAATAATTGCCGTTCCCCCAGCTTGGGAAATCCCCACCAACAGCCGCCCCAAACATTTATCCACAGTTTGAACCGCAATTATCGTCGCGTCCATCATCCCCGTATGGCCCACCATATCCGGGTTAGCGTAGTTAAGCACCACAAACGAATAAATACCCTTGGACAAAGCCGCCAGCGCCACATCCGTCACCTCGGCCGCCGACATCTCCGGCGCCTCATCGTAAGTCGCCACCATCGGGCTCTGCACCAACTCGCGGTCTTCTCCCTCAAAAGGCTCTTCCAAACCCCCATTAAAAAAATAAGTCACGTGAGCGTACTTTTCAGTTTCCGCCGTCCGCAACTGCCGCAAACCGTGCTTAGAAATCACCTCGCCCAGAATATTGTTCAAATTCTGGGGTTCAAAAGCTACCAGTACCGACGACAGTTTGGGGTCGTACTGAGTAAAACTCGCAAAAGTCAGCGGCTCAATTAACTGTCGTTCAAAGCCCTTAAAATCTGGCGCTACAAAGGCCTGAGTCAACTCTCTAGCCCTGTCTGGGCGAAAATTGAAGAAAATCATCCCATCCCCGGATGCCACTGCTCCTGGGGCAATGCGAGTCGGAATTGCAAACTCGTCGGTCACTCCTTGATCATAGGATGCCTGCAACACATCAACTGCCGATCGATCATCAACCACACTCTCAGTCGTCATCACCTCGTAAGCGCGCCGCACCCGATCCCAGCGTTTGTCCCTGTCCATCGCGTAATAGCGGCCGCTGATGGTAGCAATTTTGCCGATTCCTACCTGTTCGATATAACCTTCAATCTTGCCTAAAGCTTCGACACCCTCTTTGGGAGTAGTATCGCGGCCGTCTGTAATCGCGTGGATGCAAACTTCAGAAATTCCCTGTGCCTTTGCTAGCTTCAGCAAACCCAAAATGTGACTCAGATGCGAGTGTACCCCGCCCTCGGAACAAAGACCAGTCAGGTGCAACTTGCCACCCCGACTGCGCACTTTCTCGCAAAGCTGAACCAGCGCCCGGTTGTCAAGCAAAGAACCGTCTTCGACAGCATCCGAGATCCGCACCAACTCTTGAGGAACCACGCGGCCTGCACCCAGATTTAAGTGACCGACTTCTGAATTGCCCATTTGCCCGTCTGGAAGCCCTACCGCCCTGCCTGATGTCTTAATCAGAGTTCTGGGATAAGCGGCCCAGAGACTATCCATTACGGGTGTTTTTGCGGCGGCGATCGCATTTCCGTCTTTTTCTTCACGATAACCCCAGCCATCTAGAATAATCAGCACTACAGGAGATATAAACGTTTGTGCCATGCGAATACCTTATTTACAATAATTAATTTCTCGATCGTCATCAGTTCCGATTTTTTGGTGGAACATCTTCCGCTAATCAGTTTACAGATTTTGTACGCTCCGGCCCAACCACGCCAACCAAAATTCCCTCAGCCACAGCATTTTGGGAACTAATTTCGACCCGATCGGCGAATTGTTTAATTGATTGCCTTGCCTTGAACTGTGAATCCACAGTCGCAGACTGTTACCGAACTCACCAACAGCGACCGTGCTTTTGCGGCCGGATTTTCACGAATTGTTCAACGGTCAGTGGCTCTGGAAACAATCAAGAGAATACCACACTTAGCGGAGTTTTGCTACCGCCTCAAGAAATAAATTAAACAGCCTTGACGAAAGCTGCGAATAACCTCACCAGAAAGAGTTGGTTTCAAGCCTCCACCCTTGTAGGTAGAAATTAAAATCAGACGATTCATTACTGCGATCCTCTTTTTTCCAGGTAGAGTTCGCCCTCAAGCAGTCAACTGTCAACTGTCCACTGTCAACTGTTAACTGTCAACTGTCAAAATCGGTTTCCGAATCGGCTCTTAGCGGACATAAAACTCTACAACATCTTTTTTAATTTTCACATCGTAATTGCCAAAGAAATCGTGACCGAGCAGACCAATTTCCATTTGTTTCGAGATCGCCACTTCGACATTTTGGATCGCAGCACCCCCAACCCCAATCGATCGCACTACACCGATGGGGAACTCGACAACGCTACCGTCAGCGATCCCCGCTCTCTCGGTGCGAACGGGCCTTACTCCCAGTGCAGCAGCCATCCGCTGAGTAATCAAAGTGCCGCTCGCGCCGGTATCGACAATCATCTCAAAAGTCTTGTTGCCGTTAAATACTACGTCAATCACCGGTGTCCCGCCAGCACGGCGCTTGATTTTAGCTTGAAATACCTTTTGATTCCCCCCAGAAGCCGGTTGATTTCCCGGCGGTTGGGCACCAGGATTGGACGAGCCCCGGCGAAACTGAGAGTACACATTGCCCTGTGCCGCTCCCGAGGCTGTTAAAGTGCGATCGAGCTGCTGGAAACTCATATCAGGTACCAATGCCATCACCTTAGTTTCAGGCTGTGAACCAGCATCCACATTGCCACCTCCCACCGAGCCAACTGCCACCAAAACCGCCGCCGAAACAATGCCCGATCGCCAAATCCGCTTCAGAATCACTTTTGCCACCATTACAATGCCCTTATTGATTCAATATGTGCAAGAACCGCCACCATTGATATCCTAACCTGCTCCCGAAAACCCAGCGCTTGCTTCCACCTCCCACGATCGGCAAAACTTGGCAATTTAAAAGCGATCGCATACCATCAAACACAGGTAAACTGAAAATCGGCAAATAGCAGCAACTGCGCTTGCCATTTGGATCACTTAAAGGTCAGGCGTTTGGGGGCGATCGGCAATGCGTAAACTTTTATATTTTGCAACTATCGGAATGCTGGCTTTCTCGATCGGAGGATGCGGCGGCGACGGGGGCGGCAACACGGCCAGTCCCACTCCTAGTCCTACTCTCAGTCCCGGTGCCGGCTCTGGGACACCGGCAGCCAAGGCTCCGGGAACTCCCGGGGCCGTGGCCAGTCCCACCCCAGGAGTTCAGACATTCCCCTCCCCTGTAGTAGCGGCCCAGCCCCCCGGCTTGATCCGGCCCACAAACCCCGACGAACGCGCCAGACAAGCTCAAACAGACATCGAGGGCAAAAAGACAGCACCGGGAGCGGCCTCAAACCGCAAGGCAATTTCACAGACCACGCTCCCGGGCAAAGCCAGTGACCCATTCTCAGTCCTTCCCCCTCAACCGCTCAGAACAGACGGCGGCGGCACAGGCAACGACCTGCCCAACCTGCCAGTCCGACAAGTGCCAAATCTGCCCAAACTGCCCGACGAGAAAAACCCGCCTCAGTGGACGCCAGCACAGCGATCGAGCGCAGGGGGCGGCGCAATTGCCGAACTTCCCGAATCCCAAAGCCCCGCACAGGTGTCCAGTCTTCCCAACCTGCCCTTAACCTCCATACCCCCCCAATGGAGACCGCCAATTTCGGCGCGTCCCCAAGCAACCCCCGGACGCCCCAGCACCCGACCGGGACGCCCCGGAGCCAGACCCGCAGGCTCGCCTGACATCGCAGGAGTTCCCGCCTCTATACCCGGACTGCCTTCGGTACCGGGTGTGCCAACAGCCGGCGGACGCCCCGGTGCAGCCCCCAGACGCCCCGGCACCAGACCTGCAGGCGCCCCAAACATCGCAGGCTCTCCCGCATCAATACCCGGACTGCCCTCCATACCGGGCTTCCCAACAGGTACCACGGGACAGCAGCCAGCCGGCGGACGCCCAGGAGCCAGACCCGCGGGTGCCCCAAACACAGCAGGCTCTCCCGCATCAATACCTGGACTGCCCTCCATACCGGGGTTCCCAACAGGCACAACCTCCAGCACCCAAGGGACACCGAGACGACCGGGAGCAACACCGGCACGACCGAGAGCAACACCGGCACGACCGCCCGGCCCGCCCCGCCCTCCCACAATTCCTAACATCGCTACCAGAGAACTCCCCGGTCTGCCCAAGCTGCCAGAATTAACGGCGCCGCCCTCATGGCAAGACCCGAACCCACCACCGCCCCCACCGGCTCCGGCACCGCCACCGCCTCCGCCTTCGACAGATAATGCCAAAGGAGTTGAAGTTAGTGGCGTAGTCAGAGTTGGTAATGACATACTGGTAATTGTGAAAGCGCCTAACGAACCAACAAGTCGATATATCAAAGTAGGACAGCGGATTGCCAGCGGGCAGGTGCTGATCAAACGGGTTGATTTCAAATCAGGAGCCGACCCGATTGTGGTTTTAGAAGAAAACGGTGTAGAGGTTGCCAAAATTGTGGGAGAAAAATCTCCCCGAGTTGCCCAAAACCCTGTTTAATGCAAAATTTACCTCAATCCTTAGAAAAAAAATTGAGAACCGTCATGCTTCGCTCAATTCAAAAACTCGGAATACTGATTTTGGTTAGTTCGGGAGTAGGATGCCTCTCAGTGGTAGGCAACACTCAGTCGTCATTGGCTGCCCCAGCAGCAGACCAAAAGCGCCCTCCCGCTTGCGAAGGCTCTCCCCCCAACGGTAGAGTCAAGTGCAACTACGAAAATGGCGACAATTATGAAGGAAATTTCGTCAACGGCAGACCTCAGGGACAAGGAGTATACGTATACTCCAAGGGCGATCGCTACGAAGGACTGTTTCGTAACGGCGTTCCCAACGGTCAAGGCACATTTCTGTTCGCCAACGATGACCGCATGGTGGGAGAGTTCCGCAACGGTCTGATCGTTAGGGGAGAAGCTATTTTTGCCACTGGCGATCGCTACAGGGGAACATTTGAAATTGTTCAACAAGTAGGTGGCGGCGCTAGTAGCAGTCAGCCGCACGGTCAAGGGCAGTTTATCTTTGCTAGCGGCGATCGCTACGCCGGACAGTTTTTCGCAGGAAATCCGTTTGGTAGGGGAGTGTTCACGCGATCGGACGGGACGCGCTGCGACGGTCAGTTTTTCAACGACAAGCTAGACGGCAAAGGTAATTGCAGCTTCCCAAACGGCATTCGCTACGAAGGCGAACTGCGCAAGGGACTGCCTCACGGTAGAGGAATCATTACAGATGCTAAAGGCAGACGTTTTCCCGGAGAGTTTCGTGCAGGCAAGCGCGTTCAACCGTAAATCTAGCCTCTAAAAATTAAGATAGGACATTAGTGGAGGGCTTTGGACATGACGACAAATGCTGCTTCTGGCTCTGGGCACACCAGCGAATTTCCTTTTGACTTTGCCCCGCAGCGAACTCAAGATGCCGAGTTATTGCGGCAACTCGATTTTGTGCCCGGTTTGAAGGAAGTCTTGACTTTGCGCCAAGTTCATGCTTTGGAACACGCTACGGTTTGGGTACTCAGTCAATCTGGCGGTACGCCGACAGCAAGAGCCGATAATCAGTTATTGGGCGGGATGTCCACAGAACAAGGATTTTATCTGTACGGCCGCGTTAACATTCCACAGTTGCGCCATGCAGTGCAATCGGCTTTGCAGCGGATTGCCAGCGGAGAGTGGGATTTAGCCGTACATCCCCGTTGCGGCACTAATTTATCGGTGGCAATGCTGCTGACTGCTGGACTTGCTGTCGGGATCAATTTAGCCCTGCCCAAGGGGCCCATCCTGCAACTTTTGGGTTTGGGTGCGGCGGCGGCTGCGGCGGCTCAGTTAGCTCCCGATGTGGGAACTCTGGCTCAGCGCTACCTGACAACTGCTATTCCGTTTAATTTGAGTGTTGTTGATATTTCTGTAAGTCACGACTTCTGGGGACGCGAGGCTCATTTTGTGCGGCTGCGTTGGGTTGAATAGCTGCTGCGGGAATGGGAAAGTGGGAGAGGGAGGAGTCAGAGATGGGGAGATGAGAAAAATCTTATTTCTTCCTTCTTTTTTTCCTTCCTTTTTTTGATGCTTCCTTCTTAATACCAAGCGTGAAAAAGTCTTGCTACAGTGATTACTTCTATACAAATTATAGCGGTTCTCAAGCGTGGTGAGGATAGCCCTATGCCCTATGCCCATAGCCCATAGCCCATAGCCCAGTCGTCGGCGAATCTTTCGCTCGAAAGGCTATATGTGTCTGTAGCATAACTTCCCGCCGGACACGGCAATGCCGTTTCCCTACAGATGAGATCCTCTAATTTTTCTGTAGCAATATTTTTCATAATTGGTATTGCTTCTGCTTTCTTTCTGCGTTTAATTAGTGATT
The DNA here is from genome assembly GCA_043767465.1 of Cyanobacteriota bacterium. Lineage (GTDB taxonomy): Bacteria > Cyanobacteriota > Cyanobacteriia > Cyanobacteriales > Microcoleaceae > Microcoleus. Next base: position 2,138 of record JAYUGZ010000275.1, on the reverse strand, counting down.
TTAAGTCAGGGAAATCTCACATCATCCAACAAAATAATGTGCAAAAGGGCGATCGACAAAACCAGTCTAGCAAGTCTACTCGCTGTTACCTTAGCCATAGCAGGAAACAGTTTTTTGCCTTTCACGAACAATGCGAGTTGGGCTGGCGAAATCGCCCAAACTAACGAACCAGAAAGAGTTCCAGACGGCAAGATGGTTCCCGTTAATGGCAAAGCCAATGTGAGATTAACAAATAAAAAATCTTTAAGCATTCGCAATGACGGTGCACTTTTTCTCAGATAAGACGTACGGTTGAAACCGCCCGGTCTTCTGATCCCAAGCGTATTGATGTAAAATCAATTTGGCGATCGCCCTGACAACTCCACTTCACTCTTCAATACACCATCCGAGTTTCTATGTCAATCAAAAAAATTCTTTCCATAGCGCTGCTAATTTTCATCCCCATTTCCATCGCCGCTGAGTATTTGCACTGGGGTTCGCTCACAGTTTTCATCACATCCGCCTTAGGCATTATACCTTTGGCGATTTGGTTGAGCACAGCAACAGAAGAAGTGGCGATCGTCACAGGGCCATCCATCGGCGGCTTATTAAATGCAGTTTTCGGCAATGCTACGGAATTAATTATTGCCATAGTTGCCCTAAAAGCAGGCTTAATTGATATTGTGAAAGCCAGCATCACGGGCACAATTATCAGCAACTTACTCTTAGTTATGGGATTTTCCATGCTGCTAGGAGGAATCCGCTACAAAGAACAAGAATTTAAGCCAATTATCGCGCGGGTAAACGGTTCCACTATGACTCTAGCAGTGATTGCCATTCTGCTGCCGACGATGGTAATTTACACGTCAAATGGAGTGGAACCCGCAGCCATTCAGAATCTTTCGTTAATAACTGCGATCGTCCTAATTGCAGTTTACGCTCTAACTCTGCTATTTTCCTTAAAAACTCACAGCTATCTTTACGAAGTTGGCATACTAGAGTTAGAAAATGCTGAAAATACCGATGAATCTACTGCGCACAAACCGAATTTGTGGCTGTGGCTAGGAGTGCTAGTCGCCTCAACTGTCGCTGTTGCTTTTGAATCAGAAATTTTCGTGGGCGTAGTCGAAGAAACTACTAAAGGATTGGGATTAACACCATTGTTTACTGGCGTAATTTTGTTACCGATTGTGGGCGGCGCGGCGGAATACGTAACAGCGGTGGGAGTTGCGCTAAAAAACAATATGGATTTGTCGGTTTCTGTGGCGATGGGTTCGAGTTTGTTAGTTGCTTTGCTGGTAGCGCCGGTGTTGGTAATTATCGGATTAGTGATTGATCAGCCGATGGATTTAAATTTTAATCCGTTTGAAGTGGTTGCAGTTGCCATTGCGGTGACAATCGCTAATCTAATTAGTCTCGACGGGCGATCGAATTGGCTGGAAGGAGTGCTGCTTTTGGCAACATATATTGTGCTAGCTGCGGCATTTTACTTTCATCCAGTTACTTGAACCAGGTTTGTAGTGAGGAATGCGAGTTCTAATAAAATAGTTTGGTAGTGAGGAATGCGAGTCCTTGCTGCTGATTTGCTAAAGAAAGGACTGAAGTCCTCACTACAAACTTTGGCAAGGAAGGACTGAAGTCCTCACTACGAACCAGTAGGGTTCGTCAGTTCGGAGTTCCTGAATAATCAATGAAAAAATGATCTACTGACGCACCCTACTTTAACTAGCTTTTTCCTCGGCGGTTGCTATTACAAAAATTAGGCAGGAATTAGTACGGACAGGTACAACTTTGAACAGTAACACACTCTACTTTGCAACTTTTTCCTTTGCGTCTCCTCTCGCGACAATCAGCATCATCCTGACATTGTGATGTGACTTTGTTCTCACAAACTTGCTGACGGGGAAAAGTACCTAAATTTTGTACAGAAACTTGAGCAGTCAGCGCACCCTGTTCTATGATTTGGTTGTTTTCTTTGATTTCATAGGCAAATTTATTTTCGCCCTCTAAAACTGAAAAAGTTCTTGTTTTGTGACTGTTGGCTAACTTAAATCCAAAACTTTCGGAAGACTCACCTGTTGCATAACTTCTATCTGTGTAAGGATAGGGGTTAGTTTCCATGCCATCGGTCACATTTTTGATCAGCACTCTTCTGTTAG
>JAYUGZ010000274.1:0-4978 GCA_043767465.1 Cyanobacteriota bacterium | reverse complement strand
TTTGATGTTGGGACACGGCGAAACTGAAGCCGAGATAATTGAAGCGATGGTCGATTTGCGGGATGCCAAGTGCGATCGGCTCACCCTCGGTCAATATATGAGACCATCTCTAGAACACCTCCCAGTGCGCAAATACTGGACGCCAGACGAATTTGACCGTTTCGGGTCGATCGCCCGCGAGATGGGGTTTGAGCGAGTGCGATCGGGGCCTCTCGTCCGCAGTTCCTACCACGCCGGAGAGAGCGATTGAAATCAATCTAAATTCAAGTCGGTATAAACTCCTAGTTACAAAAAATAACACTCTTAGATTGTGCTGATGTGCGACGCTCTCTGCTATTTGTAAATACAGTGACTTGTGAATTAGGAGCTTGAATTATGGCAGAGATAGCAAAGAACCAATTAAAATCCGACTCCGTGATGAAAACGGGCAAATTCCCTTACACCTTTCGCACAGGCTGGTATCTGTTGCTGTTAGCTATCAATTTGGTGGTTGCAGCCTTTTATTTCCACATCATTGAATAGTTCTGCAAGTTGACTTTTAGCAGACCCTGCTTTTGGGCACCTCAAAGTCGGAGAGGGGAGAAGGGGGGAGTGGGGGAGTGGGAGAGTGGGAGAGGGGAAGAGTGAGAGACTTTTTCCTTTTTACTACTTCCCTTTTCCTTCTTACTTCTTCCCTCTTCCCTCTTCCTTCTTCCCTCTTCCTTCTTCCTTCTTCCTTCCCTAACGACTTCTAGAAGCTTCTAGCTTTGACAAGCGTTCTTGAATTTTGATCACATCCTGCTTAGTTTCAATTGCCAAAGTTGCTAAATTGTCAAACATCGGGTCTCCCGAAAGCATTCTAGGATTTGTCCGGCTCGAACCCGGGCGGTTCGGAGACCCAGACCGGTTAACTCCAGAACCTTGAGACTGCAAACTGTAGATTTGTCCCCGCAGTTCCGCAATTTGACTTTCTAATTGAGTAATCCGAAACTCTAATTGACTGGTAGATTGAGCGGGCGTCAAAATTGGTGAAACAGCAATTGCTAACGCGCTAGCAAGACACACAAGACAGATTTTTATGGCGCGATGGCGAAGAATTTTCGGCATAGCTTGAATAATTTTAGTCAGACTTTTTCCACGATAACAAATCGCTGATATTTTCGGTCTCTATCAGAAGTATGTTTTATGCCAACTAGGAACGTATTATTTGCATTAAGATCAAAACTTACCAATATTTTGTCGCTTAACATGAGCCTCTCGATCACCCTGGCACCCCCCTTAAAAAAGGGGGGGACAAGATTTTGCTCAAAGTCCCCCTTTTTAAGGGGGATTTAGGGGGAGCTAGACTACGCTAGAAGCGAGATTTGTGATGGATTTTAGTCTTAACTTGACACTAATGGCAGTGTGCTTACCTAATTTAGGATTCTTCGCCCCAAACTTTTAGCTGAACATAAACTAAGATCAAAGCTATAGCCATCAAGAAAGTAGCGGCTGCGGCTGCATAGCCAAAGTCAAATTGGGAAAAAGCTTGCTCGTAAATATAATAAACTAGCAAATTAGTAGAGTTCAAAGGGCCGCCGCCGGTGATGACGTAAACTTGCTCGAAACTCCGCAGAGTAAAAATAGCTGTAGTGACGGTAGCAAATACTAGAGTCGGCCGCAAACCTGGTAAAGTGATGTACCAAAATTGTTGCCAAGAATTAGCTCCATCCAATTCTGCTGCTTCGTAACGATTTACCGGAATTGCTTGCAATCCTGCTAAAAATACTATCATATTAAAGCCTAATTGTTTCCAAATACTTAGTAAAATTATGACTGGCATTGCCCAAACTGTGCTGCTGAGCCAAGGAATAGGATTTAAGCCGATCGCCATTAACAGACTATTCACCGGGCCTTCCGCTTGAAACAACCACCGCCAACCCAAGCCAACGGCAACTAAAGAGGTAATCGAAGGGATAAAATAAGCAGTGCGGAGAACTCCCCGCCAAGCAAACGAGCGATTTAGCAAAACTGCCAAACCCAAAGGAATTACTAAACTGGGAATGACTGTGGCGGTAGTAAAATAGAGCGTGTTTTGGAGGACTTGCCAAAAATCCGGGTTAGTGATTAGGCGCCAGTAGTTGTTGAGGCCAATCAAATGCACTCCCGACTGGGTAAAGCTGCCGCTGGTAAAGCTGAGGTAAAATAAATAGGCGATCGGCCAAATCAAAAAAGTACCCAGAAACAGCAAAGCTGGGGCTAGAAATGTCCAAGCTGCGATCGATTCATTGTCCAACCAGTTAAAACGCCCAGATTTAATCGGAATCATTGGCTTGTCAATTTTAGCTTTTAGTTTTAAATGGTATCACAATCTAGGTAAATATTCCAATGAATCTTCTCAATATATTATCTAATTTACCCACTATAGAAACTGAAAGGCTCCTGCTCCGAAAAATTACTTTAAACGATGCCAGTGATATGTTTGAGTATGCCTCAAACCCCGAAGTTTCAGAATACACAATGTGGTCAACACACACTTCGATCGAAGACACTAAATACTTTCTCAAATCAATTACAAAAATGTACAAAAGACGAGAACTTGTAGATTGGGGAATCGTCCATAAAGTAGAGAAAAAATTTATCGGCACTTGCGGATTTGTGGAATGGAGTATGACGCACAGTCGCGCTGAAATGGGATATGCGATTTCTCGTAAATATTGGAATCAAGGATATATGAGTGAGGCTGTGAATGCAATGATGGAGTTCGGATTTCGAGAAATGCTGCTGAATAGAATTCAGGGTAAATGTCAAGTACATAATATTGGTTCGGCGCGCGTCATGGAAAAAGTGGGGATGCAATTGGAAGGGATATTGCGACAGCAGCTATTTGTCAAAGGCGAATATTGGGATCTCAAAATTTATTCGATTCTCAGGGATGATTTTTTTGCCGATCGACCAGATTAGCACCCGTTACAGGTGGTATAATTGTTTTAACGATCGGTCTTTAGTATTTATGGGCATAAAAAAGTTAAATATTTCCAGATTGCTGATTTTTTCCTGTTGCTTGTTACCTTGGAGCAAAGTAGGTACGAGTGCGACAATCGCCCAACGATCAACTCTGCGATCGGCAATTATCTCTCAAGCAAACCCCCCTGCCAAAACTGTAGCCGAAAAATTGGTAGGACAGTGGCAACTGAAATATTTATCACCCACTCCTTTAACAGTCATTATCACAGCAGAAGGCAAATTATTTATACTTAAGGGCTATCCTTTCCCTAATCCTAGCGCCTATGAATTTAGCTACAAAATTAACTCGCTATTCCAACCCATGCAAATCGATTTAGTTAGTAGCAGTAGCAATGAAACTTTGCGGACAATTTTTGAATTCAACAATCGCGGTCAACTGCGTGTAGAAATCATGGGTTTAAAACCAGGAGAATCCAGACCAAATACTTTTACGGCTGGAGCAATTTTTCTCGAAAAAGTCTCTACAGTCACAGCTTTACCGCGCAATACAAAAATCGAAAGATTTAATCTATTAGAACCAGAAAATCCGCGAGCAGTTTATGAAGGCGAACAATTTATTAGGTATGCTATTACCGCGCAACAAAGCTTCTACGCCGAAAACGTGAAATTTGCTACAACCATTGAAGAAATGGGCATAGGAACGAGATTAGATACAGAAAATTATCTCTACCAAATTTTTCCTGAAAGTAGTACAACCGAAGGTGTAATTATGACCCTTCAGGCTAAAAAACGTCAATTTAGAAGTTATACAGGTGCAGTTTTTTTAGTAAAAGTTAAAGACGATCCCGATAATGCTGTAACTAGCGTTGGATTTATTTGCCAAACCGATAGACCTTCCACTATACCTCCACCTAGACCTATAGTTCCGATAAATAATGACAAAGCCAGCTTTAGATGCCCAATTAATTCCTCTTTGATATCAATAACTCCGACAAGTATTTATTACGCACCAAATAAGCAGGGTTTCAAGGCGATTCCATAATCGAGCTACCAACTGAAAATAGAGTGTTTTAAGCTACGAATTGAAAACTGTTCGGACTGTTTTGAGAGGAAACTAAAATTTTTATGATAACAGCAAATACCAATTCCAGAGATTGTTTGATTGTTCCCCCGATTCCTGCTGCCCAAGTCGAAACAAATGCTTCTCTTAGTAAGCCCTTAAAACTAGGAATTTTAGCATCGGGAAGTGGCAGTAACTTCGAGGTGATTGCCCAAGCTATCCAAAACCAACAACTGAACGCTAAAATCCCAGTATTAATTTACAACAATCCCGAAGCCCAAGCCGCAACGAGAGCTGAAAAATACGACATTCCCTCGATTTTGATCGATCACCGCGACTTCAAAAAGCGCGAAGAATTAGATACAAAAATTGTTGAAACTTTCCAAAAATATGATGTAGAATGGGTGGTGATGGCAGGTTGGATGCGGATTGTTACCAAAGTTTTGCTCGATGCTTTTGCCGATCGCGTGATTAACATTCACCCCAGCTTACTGCCGAGTTTCCCTGGAATTCGCGCCGTCGAACAAGCACTCGCCGCCAAGGTTAAAATCACTGGATGTACGGTGCATATTGCGCGTTTGGAAGTAGACAGCGGGCCGATTTTAATGCAGGCTGCGGTGCCAGTATTGCCTGACGATACCGCAGAAACACTGCACGCCAGAATTCAGGTGCAAGAGCACAAAATCATGCTAGGTGCGATCGCCCTGATTGCCGAATCTCATCAAAAATATTGTGACTAAAAACCTCACCAGTACCGTATCTTCCCCAGAATTACCCGTCAGCGAATCACCTGAAATAGGCCCGCCGCTGACAGACTCCAATCAGCTAAAATTAATCCTCAAAGAAAGACTCAAAAAGAACATCGGCATCAAGGGAGAATTCTATCTGCCTTGCTTGCCATCAATGTTAGATGATTATCTTAAAATACTCTCAGACTTCTTAACAAATCTCGGGCAAAACCTCGACAGCGCCCAAACCGAAAACTTGCGAACA
>JAYUGZ010000273.1:0-1969 GCA_043767465.1 Cyanobacteriota bacterium | reverse complement strand
TGGGTAGCCTCTGCATATGCCCTAAAATATCCTGATTCTGTCAGCAGTTTAGTGTTAGCAGCACCTGCGGGAATCCGGGACGACAGTTTTTGCGGTCAATACGATGCTTTGCGGCCGCTGCTGTGGGAAACCCCAGTCGTCGATTGGGTCTTGCAGTTGGCAAAACCTTTTGCTCGTTTAGCCCGAAAAAGCGATAAATTGCAGGAAATTTCCGGCTGGCGGCGCGAGTTAATGTCTCAACCAGTAGCAAGGTCATTTTTAATGAGCCGGATGCGGCCGGAAGACGCAGTTGATACCGTAGAAAAAGAAATTCATAAATTGCAAATTCCTACCTTAGTCATCGCAGCAGATAGTGACGAAACAATTCCTCTGTGGCACTGTGAAACCTACGCCAACGAAATACCGGGAGCCGAGTTAGCGATTATTCCCAATGCGACTCACGGGTTGCCGCAAACTCAAGCTCAAATCATGGCTAAGTTGATTGCTAAATTTTTGGATAATTAAGAAAAAGTGCGAAACTAGCCGCATCCTAAAAAATGTGAGAGCCCAGCTATGAAAAAATGTATGTTAGGATACTTCTTTAACAAGAAATACACCATATATTAGTAGTATTGTACATTTTTTTTATGTCAATAAAATCTTGTGTCAGCACGAGCTACAGCAATATAGTTGATTCGGAGGTATTACGAATGGCGGCACTGAGCAACTACTTTAATCTGGAAGAAATTACGACAGCCAGAAAAGTTAGTGCTGCGGTAATTAATATCAGCGGCCGTCAGCGAATGCTTTCGCAACGAATGGCTTTTTTTTGTATGAGGTTAGTTTCCTCTGGGAATGCGGCAGAAAAAGCCAAACTGCGCGATAATTTGTTAGAGGCGATCGCTCTGATGGAAAAATCCCACCGCGACTTAATTAATACTGACAGCAGCATCAACTTGGCGAGTCCCCCTTCACCCACCGTCAAGGCGATGTATTTTGACGCGCCGCTATATCTAGACAAACAAGTGTGCGAATATATCGATCGCCTAAAAGCCTTAATCCAAGTTCCAGACGCCGAACTCGGGCCGGAAAATCCCCATCTAGCCTACATTGTCGAAGCTGCGGGCGGCGAATTGCTAGCAGCATTCGATGCCGTGGTGAGTCAATACCAGCAAGAAAGCGAAATCGAACAATTTGAAATCGACCTCAAACAAGTTGAACTTTATCAAGAAAGCTGCGCTGCTACCACAAAAGCAGAAGCTCAAGCAGCTCAGATCGATCGTGCACTTCGCGAACTCAAAGAAACTCAAGCTCAACTCCTCCACAGCGAAAAAATGTCTTCTCTGGGAGCACTAATGGCTAGTATCGTCCACGAAATTAATAACCCAGTTAGCTTTATTTACGGCAACTTGAGCCATGCCGAAATTTATACTAAAGATTTGCTGTACCTGCTGAAACTCTATCAAGAATACTATCCCAATCCCTGTCCCGAAATTAAAGCTCAAATCGAAGAGATGGATCTTGAATTTCTAGTTGAAGACTTGCCTAAAGTTATGTCTTCGATGCAAATGGGTTCCACTCGCATTCGCGAAATTGTCAAATCTATGGGCAGCTTTTCGCGAACAGATAACACTAAAATGACGCTGTGCGATGTGCACGACAGCATTGACAGCACCGTATTAATTTTGCGAAACCGTCTCAATTCTAAAACAGACCGTCCAGATATTCAAATAGTTAAAAATTATGGAAAATTGCCTGCTGTAGAGTGTTACGCCGGACAGTTAAACCAAGTATTTATGAATCTAATTAGCAACGCGATCGATGCTTTGGACGAGGCAGCACAAAATTTGCCCCATGCTCCGCTAAAAATTTCGATCCGCACAGAAGTAGCTGGGTGCGATCGCGTGAGAGTGCGGATTGCTGACACGGGAGCGGGAATGACAGCAGACGTAAAAAAACGAATGTTTGAGCAGTTTTTCACAACCAAGGA
>JAYUGZ010000272.1:0-12538 GCA_043767465.1 Cyanobacteriota bacterium | reverse complement strand
GTTTTTTCAGGATAGGACTCTGCGAAATAAAAACTAGGGATGAACCAAAAAAATTGGGAACTTGCATTGCTGCACTTCCCGCACTCGCCGCTGCATTCTCTACAGCATTCGCGGTATTAACAAAAATCGCACTTCCGGCATTCCCCACCGCACTAGCCGTATAAACAATCGCACTTCCAGCACTTCCTGCTGCATTTCCTACCGCACTCGCCGTATCAACAATTGCACTTCCAGCACTCGCCGCCGCACTCCCCACCGCACTCGCCGTATCAACGATCGCACTTCCAGCACTCGCCGCCGCATTCCCCACCGCACTCGCGCTTGCAGAGACCGCTCCGAACACGGAACCGAACCAATTGGATGTATCCTCTGGTTTAGCCTGCACATCCGATTTAGATCGATCGTTGGTTTCTGCTACTTCGGTTGCTGACGGAACTTGTTCTGAGTGGGTGCTGTCTGTTTTGATTTCGTTGTGATCTGGCATGGGTTTATACCATTTATAAAAAAGGTTGGTACAAGAAAAATATTATGTTTGTTTCCTGGGTTCTTGAAAATAACAGGTGCGTCGCTATTAGATTGTAGCTCTTTTTTCAGGATTGTAGATGTATCCACACCCTACGAATTTTGCTAGTCATGGATGCGGACTAAAGTCCTCACTACGAACCAAGGGAGTTTAAACCATAATCGAAGACATCAATTCATCTGTCATTTCAAAATTAGCCGTCACACTTTGCACATCATCCAAATCTTCCAGTGCATCCATCAATTTTATGAGTAATCGAGCTTTTTCAGGAGTATCAATTTCCACCGTATTACTCGGAACCCAGCGAGTTTCGGACTGTAAAACTGCAAAACCTGTTTGTTTCAAAATATCAGCCAGTTTTTCCAAATTAGGCACACTTGTAAAAACTTCTGCACCTTCGGTATCCTCATCAATTGATATCAAATCGTAGGATTCGGCTTCTGCTTCTAGGGATGCTTCAAACAATTGTTCTTCATCAATCAGGCCGCGTACCGTGCAAACCCCTTTGTGGTCAAACATCCAGCCCACACAACCATTTTCGCCCAGATTGCCGCCATTTTTATTAAAAGCTTCTCGCAAGTCAGCCACCGTGCGATTGCGGTTGTCTGTCAGCGCTTCAATCATAATCGCAACTCCGCCAATACCGTAACCTTCGTAGCGAATAGCTTCTAATTCCGAACTACCCCCGGCTAAACCGGCACCTTTGGCGATCGCCCTTTCGATGTTTTCACTAGGAATATCAGCCGCCTTGGCTTTTTCAATAGCCGTGCGCAGTTGAAAATTGCCAGCAGGATCGGGCACTCCGCTGCGGGCGGCGACAATTATTTCGCGAGATATTCTGGCAAAAACCTTGCCTTTAACAGCGTCAACTCTAGCTTTTTGGCGTTTAATATTCGCCCATTTACTGTGTCCAGCCATATCGATTCTTGTTAATCAGTAGTCAGTAGTCATTTTTCTAATTAAACCGGATCGTAGTTTCAGCGTCCGTCAGGTGAGAAGTATCGCCATTAAGTTCGATCGACCATTGTACATCTTGTCGCACCACTTTCACCAAACAGCAGAGAGAAGCGTTAATTTCCGTTTCAGCACCGCCCGCCAGCCCGATCGCCGTTCCCAAAACCGACGCACCGTGACCTACCAATAACATATCATCGGGAAACTCAGCCGCAAGTCGTTTCGCAGGTTCCCCCGCCCTTTTGAGACAAGCTTCGGCTGTTTCGGGATAATTAGCAACACCGCCTTTGTAAGAAGCATCAATCCTGGGAAAACGGCTACACAAAGCTGAGACGGACTCAGTTTCCGGCATTTCTGTCATCCAGTCGGGATTCAGCCATTCGCACAATCCCCACTCTAGTTTAATTGACAAATCGAGAGCTTCGGCCGCGTGATTTGCCGTTTGCACGGTTCGCAGAAAAGGGGAGGCGAAAATATGAGAAATTCCTTCACCTTTGAGGCGATGGGCGAGTTGTTTTGCTTGAACGTGACCGTCTTCGGAAAGGTGCGGATCGTAGCGGTGTTCTGCGGTGAGAAACCAGTCGGGGTTAACGAAGTCGATGCGGTTTCCGTGTCGTGCGATCCAGACTGTTTGCGGCATGAGTTGGTTTGAGTTTGGCTTCTAGGTGTAATATTATATCAAAGATGCTGAAGTTTATGAATAAGAATAAAACAGGGATGGAGGATGAACTGCGATCGGAATATGATTTGAGGAAGTTGCGTGTCAGAAAGGTCGGATCTGGACGAAAGACCTTTGGTGGTGTAAATATTCGTTTAGAACCGGATGTTGCAGAGATGTTTCCCGATTCTGAAGCAGTAAATGAAGCTCTGCGGTTTTTGATTAGAATTATGAAAGAAAACGTGGTATCTGAGAAATAAGCCCCGGATTGATCCGTGGGGTCGCTTTCTTCAATTATCCAATCTAAAATCGACCGAAAACTTGATACAGGACTTATGCACCACAACACTTCTGATATCAAGGTTTGGTAATTTGATTTGTTGCCAAGCTATTGATTTGATATTTTTAACCGCAGATGCACGCAGATGGATAGTGGATTGGGTAAGGGGTGATGGGTGCGATCGTATTTGTTACTTTAAAGTCGATTTTGCCATATGTTCAAAGCTTGAGCAACTAGCCCATCTAAATCTTCACAAATATAATCTTCTGCTGTGATTATTCTTACACTACGCCCATTTTCATATTCGTATTCACGTAGTTTAAAATAACTTCTATGTTTCGTCTCTTTGTATAACCCTTCTGGTACATGGCTAAACTGCCAGTAGACATCCCAATTAGTATGAACTTGCATCCTGGCAATAGCTTGTTTAGTACGATTAGGAATAGGCAACCAGAGGAACAAAATAATTTCTTTCGACTTTCTCTGAAAATACAGCTCAGCACATGGCTTAGTTTTTGGGATTCCATATTTGATGCTTTTAGGCTCGATTATTTCCTGCATTCGATTGTCGAAGCTGAGAATTTGCTCGCGAATTTTCAGAAAATTATCTTCATCTTCAGCAGTCCATGAACCCAGCCAATCTAAAATTAATCTTGGCGGAGAAGGTATACTTTCATCAGTTATCCTATAATCTATCTCGCGATAGGGTATTTCTATTTGCGCGGTTTCCTGTGTATCTATGTTTTTCAAATGCAGATAAAATCTCTCTTGATTTTGGATAACTGCCAAGTGAAAAAACTTAAACAATAGCTGATGATACTTCCTGTCTGTAAAATTATCCCTGTGAAATTTGGGCGCAATTGCTATCAAGCGAACCGGTTGATCGTAATCCACGCGATCGGCAAAAGGTTTGTGTTCTAACAAAGCATCGTAATAACGAGTTAACTGCTGAACGACATATCTATCTTCGCCGTTTTTCAACTCCAGCACAACTAACCGTTTATTCTCGTCCACCGCTATAATATCGCATCTTTGCTCGTTGACAGTGAATTGCCGCTTGATGACTGTCAAACCGAGCAAACTTTGCAAGTGAACTTCGACAAAATCCTCTAACGCTTCTTCATTTGCAAATTCCCACCCCGACCCTGTTTTCCTCAATGCGGCGCTGCTTAGCATTTTGACAATTCTTAAAGTCTTTAATTAATTTTATCGCAACTGTGCGTTATGGTGTCCACAACTATTTGACAGTGCGCTAAAATTAAATCAGTCACTCTTTATTGTCCAATGGCTCAATCTATAAAGCAACTACACGCTCAAATTCAAGCCATGCCCAGCGATTCGGTTAAGGCGATCGTACTTTCATGGCTGAATCAGTCCAACGGCAATCTCAGCGACTTTGAACGCCTAATCGCAGAAATTGCCCAGGAAACGGAGGGATATGAGTGGGGAGAAATTGACACAGCAAACGAGTTTCAACCCCTGGGCGAAGAAGAAACAATCGCAAGCAGTCTCTCCGTCTTGGAAGATTATCAGACAAACAAGACAGGTATTTCGGGCGATCGGGTTCAGGAATGGGCAGATAGTCTAGGGAGCGATCGTTTTGGCTACCTATGCCAAAATAAAGTTAGAAAATAAAGTTAACCATTCATCATAACTTTTATGACTCTTACACTCACCTTACCCCCCCAAATCGAAGCACTGCTGCGCCAACGGGCGGAAAGTACAGGACAAGATATAACCAGCGTTACCCTAGCTGTTCTCGCGTTCGGACTTAGCTTTGATGAAAGCGATTTCTTCGAGGCATTAGAAGGGATTCAACGCGGACTTGATGACTTCGATCGGGGTCAGTTTTCTACTCTGGAAGAGTTTGTCGATAGACAAAACCAGAAATACGGACTTTCTTTGGAAGCATAATGTATCGCATTGACTTTTCCAGTACAGCTCAATCTGAAGCTGATGCAGCGTTTCTGAACTTTTCCCAATTCACGACTCCCGAACGCGCTCAAGCATGGTATCAGGGCCCCCTTAAAGCGATTTCCTCACTCCAAGAAATGCCGCGTCGTTGTGTTTTAGAAGAGAGAAAACGCATTTTTCAGCCAAGAGATTCGCCAGCTTCTGTATGGAAGTGGTAAAACCACATATCGCATACTCTTCACTATTTTCGACGATCAACCCATACCAGCGGTGAGGATTATCCACATTCGCCATGCACTCCAGCGTGCGATTGGCGAACCCCAAGATGAGGCATGACCTTATGCTTAGCTTATCTAATTTTTTTGAAATAAGCGAACACAAATTGCCATACCCTCCGCAGCCGCAAATTACATTCGCCCCCTAACTCGCAGCATCTTATTTCCGCCTTTTTGAAACTCGTAGGGAGCCTCTTGAATTTCCACACGAAAATTTCGGTTTTTCAATTCGGCAATCACCGGATTTAAGCGCTCAGATTCCTCACCGCTAAAACTCTGCAACAGCGGAAATACCCGCACTTCCTTGGCGACACGACACATTTCTGCAATCGCTTCAATATGAAATTCTTCGGAAAGCAGATGAGAATAAGCAAATAGAAAATGGCTGCACAAAGCTAAATCAAATTGACCGTTCTCGAAAGGTAAAACTGGCAACTCAGCAGTCACATAGCGACCTTCTTGCAAGCCGGAGGGAAAATCTGCTAAAAATTCCTGCATCGCTTTCATCCGCACTTCGCCTAGCTGGTACGGCGATTCAAAACTGTTCCACAGATAGCCGTCTACATTTGCCTTGACAGCATCAATCACAGTTTGATATGTTTCTTGGATGCGATCGCCAATTTCCACCGCCGTAAACTGATAAACTGGATCGCAAGAAATTACTTTTTTACCTTGGCGAGTCATTTCGGCATTGAAACTCGCTGGCCCGCCCGCACAATCAAGAATTGCTAGCTTGAGGTCACTTGAGGTCAAGCTAAACATTCCTATGTATTCGTCCAAGCAGCGTCCCCAGGGAATTACTTTATCTAATTTTAGTGACACTTGTCTTTGTCCCGCAGAGAGAATTATTTAACATTTTACATCAAATCAGGGCGGTTTTTTCGATCCCTTTTTTGTAGCGGGTTGATTTGTATCCAGAATTATGTACAAATGATTTTGCTCAAGCTAGATCCTAATGCTGACAACAGTTGGCAGGCTTTACACTTTCTTTACAAACAAGGTGCAAAATTGCCTCACAAATTTTATGATTCCACCTGTGGATTTTGCAGCGCAGCGAGGTTACACTGAACTGAAAGGAAAATAAACTAAAATCAATTAGCTAAATTGCTCTCGTTTATTGGCAGGCTGCAACCAGGAAAGAAAGATGAAATATACCGTTAAAACCGCTACAAGTCTTAGTTTGTCAGCACTCCTGGTGCTAAGCAGTTCGCTGCCCAGTATAGCTCAGTTGCCGGCCGTCAGAACTCCTGCACGCGCTCCGGGCCCGATCCCAAACCGGCCCAGAGTACCGCCACCGCCTCCTGCGGGTTCGAGTTTGCCGCCGATCGGCAATTCTGGTTCGCTGACACAAGAAGCAGCTTATACTTTAGGCCCGGGCGATCGCCTTGCTTTAGATATCTTCGGCGTCCCGGAATTCAGCAAAGAATATCAAGTGTTAGTTGACGGGACGCTCAATTTGCCAATCATTCGCAGCGTCTCCATTCAAGGATTGAGCCTGCAACAAGCCGCTACCGTCATTACCAAGCGATACGAACCCTTCATCAATGTTCCCGTTGTCACCGTAACTCTGATCGTCGCTCGTCCCCTAAATATAGGTGTTGCAGGTGAAGTTACTCGCCCTGGTTCCTACAAGATTAATCCCGTCCGAGAAGGAACCGGAGGAGGAGTAAAATTCCCGACTTTGATGGAAATGCTGCAACTAGCCAAAGGGGTGACATCCGCAGGAGATATGCGAAACGTCCAAATTCGCCGTCCCCGCAGAGGCGGCCCGGAGCAAGTTACTACTGTTAATTTGCAGGATTTTTTAGACACCGGAAATTTGCGTCAAGATGTGACAATTCGAGATGGAGATACGATTTTTGTACCGACAGCAAGTGCCCTGAATACTCAAGAAGTCCGTCAAAGAGCCAGTGCTAATTTTTCCGCTGATATTACTAAACCCATTGGTGTGGTAATTGTCGGGGAAGTGAATCGGCCGGGGCCTTATACTGTATTTGCTTCGGATGTGCGATCGACTAACCAACAAACAGAGTTGAGTTTTGTCTCTATCGACCAACAACAACAAGGAGCCGTAGTCGGGCTACCAACAATCACAAGAGCGCTCAAAATTGCTGGCGGTATCACAACAGAAGCTGACATTCGCCGCGTGCAAATCCGCCGCCGAGTTAGAGGCGGAAACGAACAAACTATCTTGGTAAATCTTTGGGATTTGCTGCAAAAAGGCGACTCTACTCAAGATATTTTGCTGCAAGAAGGAGATAGCGTGATTATCCCGACAGCATCTAATGTAGACTTAGCTGAAGTTTCTCAACTCGGAACCACAAGTTTCTCTCCAAACGCTATTAGCATCAATATTGTAGGGGAAGTGGTCAGACCTGGAGCTCTGCTGGTTAAACCGAGTACATCCCTACACCAAGCTTTGCTGACTGCGGGCAGTTTCAATCAATTGCGAGCGAAAAAAGACAAGGTAGAACTGCTGCGTTTGAACTCCAACGGTACTGTTACTCGCCGCACTATCGATGTGGATTTTGCTCAAGGGTTGAATCCTGACAACAACCCAACTCTCCGCAACAATGATGTAATTCTCGTAGCGCGATCGGGCTATACAAGGGTAGCAGACAATATCGCTACTTTCTTGCAGCCCATAACAGGAATTGCAACTGGGATTGGCTCTGTTACTGGCGTTTTCACTGGGTTTCAAACAACTATCAACACTTTTCAAAACTTATTTTTGGGAGGAGATTTCGAGCGGAAAAATCAGCTCAGACAGCTTCGCGAACAACGTCAAGACAGACAACAGCAACGTGAAGATAGAGAGCTAAACAGAGAGATACAACGTGAAGACAGGCAGCGGCAAGCTGAAGACAGGCAGCGGCAAGCTGAAGACAGACTGCTGCAACTCGAAGACAGACGCTTGCAACTCGAAGACAGACAGCGGCAGATAAATGTAGAAAATCAGCAGCTTCGGATTCAGCAGCAGCAACTTCAGCTCCAAAATCAGCAGCAGCAAATGCAGCCGCAAACTACAACAACTACTCCTTGATATCTAGTCATGTAAATTGACGGTTATAAGTTTGTAGCGGTAGGGTGCGTCAGGAAAGGTAATTCTCAATTGGGCACCGAAAATCTCACAAATGACGCACCATTTATTCCGTGGTGCGCCAGTTGTGAGATTGTGAGGAAAGTAGCGAAAATCTCATTCTTCGCTCCGCAGTCTACTTAACTAAAATTATAGGAATAAAGTCCGTGGCGGCGGACTTTCAAGCAATAATTTAAACAGATTTTTTGTCAAATAATTTGCGGGTTGTTAAGGGAGGATTCAAAATATTTAACAAGACTTTTCTGTATATATCCAAACCTTGGGCATTGAGATGAACGCCGTCTATTGTTAAATCTGAATTCAGAGCTTTGTCCTTAAACAATGCTTGTATGCCGCTAGACTCCACAGGAATTTTTTCGTCGGCGGCTACTCGATCTATGAGAAGATTTATTTCGTCAACTCTGGCAATTGTTCCGGCAAATTTAGGATTGTAGCTGGCGGCAAGAGTTGAGTAAAAAGCAGGAATCAGAATAATCTGTTTGCTTTTGAGCGATCGCATAATTGCGATCGCCTCTTTCAAATTGCTGACAAATTGCTCGTCGCCAATCCCGTACATAGCATCATTTGTGCCGATCGCCAAAATCGATTTTTCGCAAGTAAACCCCTGGGGTACTACAAGTTTAAGCTGTTCTAGCAGCGAAACAGAACTCATTCCGCCGATCGCAAAATTAAAGTTTTTTTCTCCTAAAGAATCGCCCAAAGCCGAAGAAATAGAATCGCCCCACACGCAACCTTGATACTGCCGTTCTTTAATTTGCTGTACCTGATTGTACACCAAAACTTGCCACCACAGGGCAGAGCTCACTGTATCTCCCGAAGGTGGCGGGCTAGCTAAAACCCGAAACGGGATGTAAGCCAACAACAACAAAGCCAAGACGGCGGAGATCAATCTAAATTTAACTTTCATAAAACTTGCTGTTACTCTTGCTGCTACTCTTGCTGCTACTTTAGTTTATGCTATTGCTTTAATTCACGGGCGATGTCACGAATATTGTTGCCCAGATTATTCACCCATACATATATCAAACTGAGGTCGTAAAGTAATTTAGGACTTATATATGTCTAAACCAGTGGACTGGACAGTTGGCATCCCCGCTAGCACCCTTATAGCCGTCGGAACCCAGGTAAGTGGCAGATTTCCTCTAGATGGAGCAAGTGCCCAAAACTTACTGTACCGCATGGATGGCAAGAACATTACCAGCTATATCGTCTACGATGACAGTGGACGGGCAATTAAGCGAGTAGACTTGACAGGAAGGGCTCATGCAAATGTGCCGACACCTCACGCCGTTGAATACAAACACAACCGAAACCCAGCAGGAGACATTTTCGTGCAAGCTGAGAAAACAGTTAGGCCAGCTAGATTGGATGAAATACCC
This sequence comes from Cyanobacteriota bacterium, assembly GCA_043767465.1. Lineage (GTDB taxonomy): Bacteria > Cyanobacteriota > Cyanobacteriia > Cyanobacteriales > Microcoleaceae > Microcoleus. The sequence goes on along the minus strand of JAYUGZ010000272.1, from coordinate 3,455 downwards.
TAGAAATTATGTCCCTCAAACAAATATCCTTGAATGCAGATAAACTAAGCGATTTCCAGCAATGGAAAAAAGCCAACGGCGGTGATTTTTCACTCTGGGATTATCTTTTTGGATCTGCTAATATTGAAATAGCCATAGCTTTTACAAAACTATTCTGGCCAGATTTTGTCGAACATGAAGGCGGCATCTTTTTGTCCGAAGCCTTTAACAGTCAAATCTACGAACAGTGGAAAATCGAGCTGGGGAATGATGTCGCTGCAATTGAGCAGGTGATGAACCACCAGCACGTTGATGACATTCTCCCCGGTGCCGAAAACGCTAGCAGTGACAATTTATTGTATTTGGGACAAGCATTAGCTCAGATGTGGGAAAGTCGCCTAAAATCGCTTTATCCTCAGCGCCGTTTTCAAGTTAAATGCGATCGCGACGAACACACTGTTGTAGTGACATTTTTTCAGGAGAATTAATCAACCTTTCGCCCCCAACAACTCCGGCTGCAAAACCTGATTTAATTTCCCACTACGAAATCCCTCCAAATCCAAAGTTGCGTAAACAAAACCAAACTCCTGAAACACCGCCACCAATCCAGGCAAATCCGCCTTTAATACAAATTCCTGAATCTCCTCTGCGGGTAACTCAATGCGCGCGGTGTCTCCATCCGATCGCACTCGCAGATTTTTCAGTCCCAACTGCCGCAAATACCGTTCAGCGCGCCCCACTCTTTGCAACTTTACAACAGTGATTTCTTCACCGTAAGGAAAGCGCGAACTCAAACAAGGCTGTGCTGGTTTGTCCCACCAAGGCAAATCCAATTCTTTCGCCAATTGCCGCACTTCAAATTTAGTCATGCCAACTTCTGCTAAAGGCGATCGCGCGCCCCGTTCCTTCGCCGCCTGAATTCCCGGACGGTAATCCTTTAAATCATCACCATTAACCCCATCTACCACATAAGGATAACCCTTGGCGAGTGCTAGGGGTTTCAAAGTATCGTGCAGTTCGCTTTTGCAGAAATAGCAGCGATTAACCGGGTTAGAAGTGTAATTGGGATTTGCCATTTCCTGAGTTTCTACTTCCTGGTGGGCGATGCCAATTTCTGCGGCTTGAATCCGCGCATCTTCCAAATCTTCTGGGAGTAGAGACGGGGAAACAGCAGTAACTGCCAAAGCGCGATCGCCCAACACGTCACAAGCAATTTTTGCCACCAAAGTGCTGTCAATTCCGCCAGAGTAGGCAATCAGCGCCCGTTCCATCTGCGCGAAAATATCTTTTAATTGTTCTAGTTTTTCCAATATCATAATTTGATTTTTTTGTAACATTACAAGCAGTCAAGATTGCCGATCGATCACCTTATCTCTATCTTAGCGCGCTAATTCGACAATAAATTTGGTTCGATCGTTCGGACTTTAGTCTTTCTTTTCCAGAGGACTAAAGTCCTCACTACGAACTATTTAAAATTCTCGGCGGGAAAATATGGCGATCGCAATTGACAGCAGCAGCACCACATACAGCAAACCGTAGCCCGCATCTGTAATCAAACCCGCCAAGTAAGGAACTTGTCCGTAAACAGCATCATTCCTCAAATTGAATCGAGCTAAATCCGGCAGAACCAGATAAAGTCCCATCATCAATTGTTCAATCGCAGGATTTTTAGTTAACTTACCCACCGCCACTAAATCCCGCGTCGAATGTCCCATCAAATAAACACCAAATGTCAGTAAAGTTGCCAGCAGCGAACTGCTAAAAACCCCAAATAAAATCCCAACACCGGCCATCAGACACAGCTCAAACCAGATGAATAGCGAAGCGATTAAAATGCTTCCCAAAGGGTAAGGAATGCGACTCAAACTCAGAATAGCCAGATACATAACAGTCATTGCCGCTACCAGCACCGCCAGCACCGCCGACAGCCCCAAGTGCTTTCCTACAATTAACTCAGCCCTACTGATCGGTTTGGCAATTAACAGATAGACAGTCCGCTTTTCAATTTCTTTGTTTACCAGTCCGGTAGCCACAAAGACTGTGACAATTAGACCTAGTAAGCTCATAGCGGCTAAACCGATATCTAAAATAATTTTATTTTCGGTTGTCGCCGCCAATTCCGGTATCAAGCGCACCGAGGCTCCCATCAACAGAGCAAAAATAATAATTAAGTACAAAATGCGATCGCGAATTACTTCCCAAAATACATTAATCGCGACTGTCAAGATTCTTCTGAAATTCATCTAGTTATTAACCCGCTGGAAATTTTAGCCATACTTTAGTTTAAGGAAGTTCGGCAACGGATTTTTTAACGGATGTAACGGTGGATGTTGAGGGTAGAAGTCAAGCGTGAAGAAAAAGGATTTTTTCCCATCTCCCCATCTCCGCTTCTCCCTTTCTCCCTTTCTCCCCCTCTCCCCTCTCTCCTTCTCTCCTAATTGCCAGAAACAGGCTCAAACTTGACTGTCTCTGGCAGTCCCATTTTTTTTCTGTCCGGGTTGAGAGCGTTTGATCGCGTCGCAGGTTACAGTCGCCCGATTGCCTATATCGACTACTTCGCAAGATTTGGTAAACGAGTATATTTCCGGTCGAAAAACCAGCCCCAGCCAATTTGCCTGCATCTCTAACTGATAGCGGGACTGTCCTTGGACTATAGAAGTTTTGACATCCCAGCTTGCATCTTCTGGGACAACCCGAATTGTTGTTAACGCTTGATTCTTCAGAAAAAATCGCTCGTTGTCAATATCTATTAACATTTGCTCTACCTGCGGCCACGGTTTTGTACGGGCTTCATTTTGCAGATATCGCTCCATTGCATTGAGGATGACAACTCCTCGGGAGCGATTAATTGTTGGCTGTTGAAATGTCACCACATAATCGCTTTGTCTCAAATTCTGCGATAAAACGCTCGGATACTGTTCTATCCAACCTTGAATCAAAAAGTGAAATGTAAACCAACAGGAAAACAGCACGTGAATTAGCGTAATCATCAAAAACTGAGGGCGCATCAATGACCTGACACCTTCCCGTTTTGACTTGCTATTCCAAACCTCTATTATCGCCAAAATTATTACGGCTATAATTGGGCCGCATATCCATGCTATTTCCTTCCTGTCCGACGGCAATCTGATCAGCAACCACAAGCCAATTAAGATGCTTGTCACCCACGGACTCAGACTTACTTTGTTAATCACAAAAGGTGCCTGGCTGGTCAGCAAACCCATTGAAAGTATAAACAATAACCAGCTCATATCAAAAAGCAGAGTTCTCGTCGCCAAGTCAGTTACTGCCGCCACCGTCAGCAAACCTAAAAAGATGCTGAGCAGTAAAGGCGTCTTCCAGTGGACAACTTTAGGCGGAATCAGTGCTTTTTGGAATTTTTTATTGGTTTCCCAAAGGTTGTTCGTCAGCTTAGTGAGTTGCTGAGTGACATCCAAAAATTGCTTCATCATAGATTTCAATTATTGACGCTTTGC
>JAYUGZ010000271.1:0-1972 GCA_043767465.1 Cyanobacteriota bacterium | reverse complement strand
CGTACATCATTACAATGCTAGTTTACAACTCTAAATGCCTACTTTTCTTTGAATTCAGTTTTATTCTCTCGATCCTTTCCTTCAGGGCACTACCCAATCTTCAACCCGCGAAGGCGGGTTTTGTTTGTGTAGACGCGGTTTCAACCGCCGGGTTTAATATCTCCATAAAAGACCATTTTGAACAGGCAAGATGCCTGTTCCACGGTAAATATGGTCGATATCTAATGCCCTAACAGCTTATCCCGCAAATGCTTAATTCGATCGCGCAATTTACCAGCCTCCTCAAACTCCAACTTCTTCGCCGCCGCCTTCATCTGCGTCTCCAACCTCCCGATTAACTGAGGAATCTCGTCTAAAGATAACTCATCCACCTGTTCGTAAACCTCCTCCAACTGCTGAGAGTTCAGCTTGCGCGACACATCCAGAAACGCCAGAATCGCATTGGTCGATCGCTTTTTCGCGATCGGCTGCGGCGTAATCCCGTGCATCTTATTGTACGCTACCTGAATCCCCCGGCGGCGATCCGTTTCGTCGATCGCCTTAATCATGCTTTTCGTCAAATTATCAGCATACAAAATAGCCTGTCCCTGTACGTGGCGCGCCGCCCGCCCAATCGTTTGAATCAAAGAACGTTCCGATCGCAAAAACCCCTCTTTATCTGCATCCAAAATCACCACCAGCGACACCTCCGGCAAATCCAAACCTTCCCGCAACAAGTTAACACCAATCAATACATCAAACTTACCATCCTGCAAATCTTGGATAATTTCGATCCGTTGAATCGACTGAATTTCCGAGTGCAAATACCGGACTCTAATCGCCCTTTCTTGCAAATATTCCGTTAAATCTTCCGCCATCCGCTTCGTCAAAGTCGTCACTAAAACGCGCTCATTCCGAGTTACTCTTTCCTTGATTTCCCCCAACAAATCATCAATTTGTCCCTCCGTCGGGCGCACAAAGATTGTCGGATCGACTACTCCCGTAGGGCGAATTACTTGCTCAGCAACTCTCCCTTCCGATAGTTCCATTTCCCAATCACCAGGAGTCGCAGAAACAAAAATACACTGATTAGCTTTTTCCCAGAATTCCTCAGCTTTCAAAGGGCGGTTATCCGCCGCGCTGGGCAAGCGAAAGCCGTGGTCAATCAATACTTTTTTCCGCGCTTGATCGCCGTTGTACATTCCCCGAATTTGCGGCACTGTGACGTGGGATTCATCTACTACCAACATCCAATCTTTAGGAAAATAATCAATCAAACATTCGGGAGGTTCCCCGGCATTTCTGCCTGCCAAATGCCGCGAATGATTCTCGACTCCGTTGCAATAACCGACCTCGCGCAGCATTTCCAAATCGTAGCGGGTGCGCTGTTTTAACCGATCGGCTTCTAATAGTTTTCCTTCTTTTTCAAATTCTACCAATCGGTCTTCTAATTCGAGTTCTATTCCTTGACAAGCTGCCTCTAATTTATCATCAGCGGTCACAAAGTGGCGTGCTGGATAAATATTTAAAGCGGTTGTACTTGCTATAATTTTACCAGTTACGGGGTCAACGTAGCGAATGGCATCGATTTGGTCGCCGAAGAATTCGACACGAATAATTCTATCTTCGTAGGCGGGCCCGATTTCTACAACGTCGCCTTTGACGCGAAATTTGCCTCTGCCTGATTCTATGTCGTTGCGGCTGTATTGGACGTTAACTAAATCTCGCAAAACTTGTCGTTGATTGACTTCCATTCCTACTTGCAAAGGGATAGCTGCTTTCAGGTATTCGGCTGGCATTCCCAAACCGTAGATGCAGCTAATTGATGCTACGACAATTACGTCGCGGCGTTCAAAGAGCGATCGCGTGGCGGAGTGTCGCAGCATATCGATCTCATCGTTAATTGCTGCGGTTTTTTCAATGAACGTATCGCTGACGGCGATGTATGCTTCAGGTTGGTAGTAGTCGTAATAACTGACAAAGTATTCGACTG